>NZ_JAMXSG010000188.1:0-11414 GCF_024124365.1 Pseudonocardia sp. McavD-2-B | reverse complement strand
GACGCGATCGGCCTGTGCCTGGGGGCGGCGCTCGCGCCGTCGACCCGGCAGGCCGTCGTCGACGGGTCGGTCGCAAAGCGGCTCCAGCCCGGCCTCGCCGCCGCCCACGGACTGACGGCCGCGTCGCTCGCCCGGGCCGGTGTCGCCGGACCGGCAGGCTGGCTCGGCGGGACCTTCGGCGTGCTGCCCGGCTCGGACCTGACGCTGTCCGGCCTGCTCGGCGGGCCCGCCGAGCTCGACGCGGTCGCCCTCAAGCCGTACCCGGCATGCCGCTACACCCACGCCGCGCTGGCCGCGGCCGAGCAGCTGCACGCGCGCCGGCCCGGCATGGACACGGTGCGGCGGATCATCGCGCACCTGCCGGCCGGGTCGGCCTACGAGCTGGTGGCCCGGCCGTGGCAGGACCGCGGGGCCCCGCTGGTCGACGTCCAGTTCTCCCTGCCGTGGCAGCTCGCCGCGCTCTGGGTGACCGGGCGCTACGACCTCGGCACGCTGCGCCGCGACCTCGGCCGCGCCGACGTCGCCGCCGCGGCCGCCCTGGTCGAGGTCCGCCAGGACCTCCCCGAGAGCGCCGTCATGTCCGGCGCCCGGGTCGAGCTGGAGACCACCGACGGCGTCCACGACGTCGCGGAGGCCGCCATGCCCGGCGCCGGCGCGGCCCGGCCGGACCGCGACGCCGTCGACCGCAAGCTCCTCGGCTGCCTGGAGGTCGCCGCGGTGCCCGACGCCCGCGCCGCCGCCGACCGCCTGTGGCAGCTGGCCGCCGACCTCCCCGGCCTCGACGCGGCCGGAGCCGCCGCGGCCGTCACCGACCGGACCGGCCCGGCCTGATCCCGGCCCGCACCCCGCTGTTCAGCACCGACGTACGACGAGAGGGAACGACCACCATGGACTTCGGCCTCACCCCCGAGCAGACCACGCTCGTGGAGTCGGTCTCCAAGCTCGCCGAACGCGAGTTCGGCGCGCGGGCCTTCCAGCGCGACGGGTTCGCCTGGGACTCCCTCAAGGTGCTCGCCGACCACGACCTGACCGGGCTCACCCTGCCCGTCGAGGTCGGTGGGCAGGGCGCCTCGCTGCTCGATGCGGTGCTCGTGATGATGGCGATCACCAAGGTCTGCCCGCACAGCGCCGACGCGCTGCAGGCGAGCAACTTCGGCGCGATCCGCCAGGTCGCGAAGTTCGGCTCCGAGCACGTGCGCCGCGAGGTGCTGCCGCTGCTCCTGCGGGGCGAGGCGCTCGTGACCGCCGGGATGAGCGAGCCCGACGCGGGCAGCGCGCTGACCGACCTGCGCACCACCGCCCGCTACGAGGGCGACCACGTCGTGCTCGACGGCCAGAAGTGCTGGAACTCCCACGGCCCGGACGCGACGCACTCGGTCGTATGGTGCCGGTTCGGCCCGTCGTCGCGCGACATCGGGGCGGTCCTGGTCCCGTTCGACGCCCCCGGTTTCACCCGCGGCAAGCGTGAGCTGCACATGAGTGGCGAGTCGCACTGCCAGCTGTTCTTCGACGGCTGCCGGGTGCCGAAGGAGTACGTCCTCGCCGACAGCGGTGCGCTGCGCAGCATGCTGTCGATCTTCGGTGTCGAGCGGATGGGCAACGCCTCCCGGGCGCTCGCGCTCGCCGAGACCGCCTACGAGCGCGCCGTCGAGCACGCGAAGGTCCGCAAGGCCTTCGGCAAGGACCTCTGCGAGTTCCAGGGCCTGCAGTGGAAGTTCGCCGACATGAGGGTGGAGCTCGACGCGGCCCGGATGCTGCTGCTGCGGGCGGTCGCCAACGCCGACGCCGGCGCACCGGACGCGACCGAGGCGGCCATCGCGAAGCTGCACGCCAACCGCACGGCGTTCCAGGTCGCCAACGAGGCGATGCAGGTCTTCGGGGCCTCGGGCTACAGCCAGGAGTACCCGCTGGAGTACATCGTCCGCCGCACCCGCGGCTGGATGATCGCCGGCGGCTCGGTCGAGATCCTCAAGAACACCATCGCCGGCTCCGTCTTCGGGCGCCGCTTCGACCAGCGGGCGGGGACGGGCGCGTGAGCATCACCGGAACCGGCACCACCGCACCGCAGGCGCAGCGCGGTCTCGACGGCGCCACCGACGTCCTCGTCGACTGGGTCGTCGCCGCGGCCGCGGCGCCGCTGCCCGCCGAGGTCGAGCACCACGTGCGCCGCCTGCTCGTCGACTACGTCGCCGCCGTCGTCCCCGGCTCGGCGACCGACGTCGCGCGGGCGGTCGCGACCCACGTCGCCGACACCTACGGGACGACCGGCCGCACCGCCACCGCGATCGGCCTCGGACCGGTCTCGGCGCCGGGCGCCGCGTTCCTCAACGGCACGAGCGCCCACAGCCTCGAGGTCGACGACGGCTACACCCCCGGCAGCGTGCACCCGAGCAGCGTCTGCTTCCCGGCCGTGCTCGCCGCGGCGGAGGCCCGGGGCAGCGACACCACCACGACGATGCGGGCGCTCGCCGTCGCCCTGGAGGCGGTGTCCCGGCTCGCCGCCGCGGGGCACCCCGCGACGTGGCGCAACCACTTCCACAACACCCCGCTCGCGGGTGTCGTCGGCGCCACCTGCGGGGTGGCCGTCCTGCACGGCCTCGACGCCGACCGGCTGCACGACGCGCTCGGTGTCGCGGCCTCGCACGCCGGCGGGCTGTTCGCCTTCCTCGGTAAGAACGCCGAGGTCAAGCGGGTGCACCCGGGCAAGGCCGCACGCGACGCGATCGTCAGCGTCGAGCTCGCCGAGGCCGGTGTGACCGGGCCGCGGCCGATCCTGGAGACCCGGCACGGCTACGTCGAGGCGTTCGCCGACGGCGGTTTCGACGCCGGCACCCTGCTCGACGGTCTGGGGGAGCGGTGGGTCGTTCTCGACTCCTACGTGAAGCCCTACCCGTCCTGCCGGCACCTGCACGGCCCGATCGACGCCGTGCTGGCGCTGCGCGCGGAGCACGGGGTGACCGTCGCCGACGTCGCGCGGGTCGACGTCGCGACCTACACCGTCGCCTCGCACCACGCGAGCACCGAGGTGGACTCGCTGCTCGACGCCCAGATGAGCATCCCGTTCGCGGTGGCCACCGCCCTCGTGCACGACGAGGTGGGCCTCACCGAGTTCGGTCCCGGCTCCCGCCGCGACCCCGCACTGCTCGACCTCGTCGGCCGGGTGCACGTCCGCGCCGACGAGCAGGCCGACGCGGACTACCCGGTGCTGCGCACCGCCGTGGTGACGCTGACCCTGCACGACGGGCGGGAGCTCACCGAGCGGGTCCCGACCCCCTACGGGGAGCCGGGCAACCCGGTCAGCGACGACGAGATGACCGCGAAGCTGGTCCGGCTCGCCGCGCCGGTGCTCGGCCGCGACGCCGCCACCGGGCTCGCCGCCGAGCTGTGGACCTTCGCCTCGCTCGACGTCGTGGCCCGCACCGACGCCCTCTGCCGGGGTGCGGCATGACCCAGCTGACCGACCGCCCGGCCGACGCCGCCGATCCCGCACGGCCCGACGTGGGCCGGGCGCTGCTCGCCCCCCGCTCCGTCGCGATCGTCGGCGCCTCCGACGACGCACGGAAGACGACCGCCCGCCCCCTGCGCTTCCTGCGCGAGGCCGGCTTCACCGGCGGCGTCTACCCCGTCAACCCGCGCCGCGAGACGGTGCTGGGGGAGCGGGCCTGGCCCGACATCGCCTCGCTCCCGGAGGTTCCCGACCACGTCTTCGTCCTCACCGACACCGCACGCGTCGTCGACACCGTCCGCGAGTGCGGCGAGGCCGGGGTACCGCTGGTGACGGTGCTGTCCGGCGGCTTCGGCGAGGGCGGGCCCGAGGGGCGGGAACGGCTCGAGGAGCTGCTCGACGTCGCCCGCCGGTACGGCGTCCGGGTCGTCGGCCCGAACAGCATCGGCGTGGTCAACCCGCGCAACGGCATGCTGCTCACCGCCAACGCCGCGTTCGCCGAGCCCGACCTGCCCGTCGGGCCGTCGTTCGTCGCGTCCCAGTCCGGCAGCGTCATCGGCGCGCTGATGACCCGGGCGAAGGCCCGTGGCCTGGGCTTCGCCGGGTTCGTCTCCACCGGCTCCGAGGTCGACCTGACCCTCGGCGAGATCTGCGAGGCCACCCTCGACGACCCCGAGATCGGCTCGTACACGCTGTTCGTGGAGTCGATGGACAACGCGGGCCCGCTGGCCCGTTTCGCCGCGGCCGCCGCCGAGCGCGGCCGGCCCGTCACCGTCTACAAGCTGGGCCGCAGCGACGCGGCCGCAGCCCTGTCGGTGTCGCACACCGGGGCGCTCGCCGGCGAGGACGACGAGGCCGACGCCTTCTTCCGCGCCTGCGGGTTCGCCCGGGTCGACAACTTCGAGGCGCTCATCGAGACCGAGGCCCTCCAGCGGCGGATCGGCCCGCCCGGGCCGGTCCGCGCCGACCGGATCGGGGTGATCACCTCCACCGGGGGCGGCGCCGCGATCGTCGTCGACCAGCTGGAGACCCGCGGCGTCACCGTGGCCCGGCCGAGCCCCGCGGTGTTCCGCGGGCTCGCCGCGCTCGGGCTCGACGTGGCCGAGAACCTCATCGTCGACCTCACGCTCGCCGGGACCCGGCACGACCTCGTGCTCGGAGCGCTGGACGTGCTCCGGTCCAGCGGTGAGTTCGATCTCGTCCTGTTCGTCGTCGGCTCCTCGGCGCGGCTCAACCCCGAACTCGCGGTGTCCGCGATCGCCGAGGCGGCCGCCGCCGGCGAGGTGCCGCTGGCAGCCTGGGCGTTGCCGGACGCACTCGAGTCGCTCCGCATGCTGAACGACGCCGGCGTCCCCGCCTTCCGCACCGCGGAGGCCTGCGCGGAGGCGATCGCCGCGACCCTGGCCCGGCGCCCGGTCGATCCGGCCGTGCTCGGCACCCGGGACACCGGTGCCGCCGAGGCCCCGGCCCGCACGCTCGACGAGAGCGACTCGGCGGTCGTCCTGGCCGGGCTCGGGGTGGCGTTCCCCGCCGCGACGACGTGCGACGCCGCGGGCACGCCCGCCGCGGAGCCCGCCTGGCCGGTGGTGGTGAAGGCGCTGTCGGACCGGCTGCCGCACAAGTCCGACGCCGGTGCGGTCGTCCTCGGCGTGACCGGGCCCGGCGAGCTCGCCGGCGCCGTCCGGACGATCACCGCGAACGTCGCCGCGCACGACCCGACGATCGAGCTCGGCGGGTTCCTGGTGCAGGAGATGGTCGGCGACGCGGTCGTGGAGGCGCTCGTCGGCTATCGGGTGAGCCCGACGGTGGGGCCGCTGGTGATGCTCGCCGCCGGCGGCGTGCACGCCGAGCTGTACGACGACTCCACGCTGCGCCTCGCCCCCGTCACTGCCGAGGTGGCCCGGGAGATGGTCGGCGAGGTGACGGCCATGCGCATCGCGCGCGGGTTCCGCGGCGGACCGGCCGGAGACATCGACGCGCTGGTCGACACCGTCGTCGCGGTGTCCCGGCTCGCCGTGACCCGGCCCGACGTGGTGGAGGCCGAGGTCAACCCGGTCGCCGTCCGGCCACGCGGGCAGGGAGCCGTCGCCCTCGACGCCCTGGTCCGCGAGGCGGACCGGTCATGACCCGTCCGCCCCGCCCGTGAACCGACACACATCCGAGGACACACCATGGACGTGAAGATCAACGACTTGTCGCTGACCTACGGCGACTTCACCGCGGTCGAGCACCTCGGCCTCCACATCTCCGACGGCGAGTCCCTGGTGCTGCTCGGGCAGTCGGGGTGCGGAAAGACCAGCACGATGCGGTGCGTCGCCGGTCTGGAGGACCCCAGCGGTGGTTCGATCGCCATCGGCGGGACGACCGTGTTCGACGCGGCCGCCGGGCTCAACGTCGCACCGAACAAGCGCAACGTGGGCCTGGTCTTCCAGTCCTATGCGGTGTGGCCGCACATGACGGTGCTGGAGAACGTGTCGTTCCCGCTGCGGATGAAGCGGCGCCCCAAGGCCGAGATCCGCACCCGGGCACTGGAGACCCTGGAACTCGTCGGGCTGGCCCACCTCGCCGACAAGGGCGCCAGCCTGCTGTCCGGCGGCCAGATGCAGCGGGTCGCGCTGGCACGGAGCCTCGCGATGGAGCCGAACGTCATGCTGCTCGACGAGCCCCTGTCCAACCTGGATGCCCGGCTCCGCGAGGACCTGCGGGTGGAGCTGCGGCGGCTGCAGCTCGAGCTCGGGCTCACCTCGATCTACGTCACCCACGACCAGGGCGAGGCGCTGGCACTCGCCGACCGCATCGCGATCATGCAGCATGGGCGGATCTCGCAGCTGTCCACGCCGGTGGAGACCTACCGGAGCCCCGCGTCGGCGTCGATCGCGGAGTTCCTCGGGGTCGCGAACATCTTCCCGGTCGCCGCACCGCGGGCGGGGGAGCGGCGGCTGCGGCTGGCCGGCCACGACGTCGAGATCGCCGCCGACGCCGTCGTCCCGCCGGGCGACGACCTCAGCGTCTGCATCCGTCCCGAACACGTCCGGGTGCGGACGGAGCCGCGTGACGCGGGCCCGAACTCGTGGCAGGGCACCGTGACGGTCAGCGTCTTCCAGGGCTCCTTCATCCGGTGCTCGGTCGCGCTCGACGCCGGGCCGACGCTGGAGGTCCAGACCCAGGACGCGTCGGTCGTGCTGCGCCAGCACGACCGGGTGCACGTCGAGATCGACCCCGCCCACGTCCAGGTCCTCCCCCGGGAGGCCGGACCCGCCGCCGCGGCCCCGGGACCCGGTGCCGCCGGTGAGGCCGACCGCGCGCGTCCCGGCGACGCGGCCCCGCGGACGTCGCACGACCGGCCGGTCGCGGCGGCCGCGACCCGGGAGGGCTGAGCCGTGGCGATCCTCCAGGAGCCGCCCCGCACCGGCGTGGGAGAGACCGCGGCGCCCCCGCCGCGCGCACGCACGGCGCGGCGCCGCCTCCGGCTGCCGACCGTGCTCGTCCTGGTCGTGCTGGCGGTGCTCATCGTGCTGCCGGCCGCGATGGTGCTGCTCGCGGCGTTCAGCGTCGACGTCCCCCGGCCCGGGAACATCACCTGGGACCTCACGCTCGGCAACTTCGGGGTGTTCACCGACCCGCAGACACTGACGGCGTTCGGGAACTCGATGGTGATCGGCGTCGTCTCGACGGCGCTGGCCTGCCTCATCGGCGGGTCCCTCGCGTTCCTCGCCGCGCGCAGCGACATCCCGGTCCCGCGTTTCGTCTACCTGGTCGGCCTGATGCCGATCTTCCTGCCGTCCTACGTCGGCGCGCTGGCCTGGTCCATGCTCGGCAGCCCCAACGCCGGCCTGCTCAACATCGCGCAGGCCGATCTCGGACTCTCCCTGCCGCTGGACATGTACTCGGTGCCGGGGATGATCGTCGTCTTCGCGATGTACTACTCGCCCTACACCTTCCTGCTGGTGCACGGCGCGATGTCGATGATGAGCCCGGACCTGGAGGAGGCCGCGCGGGTGCACGGCGCCACGTCGCGCCGGATGCTGGGCCTGGTCTCGTTCCCGCTCGCCACCCCGGCGCTCATCGGCTCGGCGATGCTGACCTTCATCCTGGTCTTCGAGAACTTCCCGGTCGCCCAGGTGCTGGGCACCCCGGGCGGGGTGGACACCCTCCCGACGCTGATCTTCCGGCTGCTCAACACCAGCCCTTCACGGGGCAACGAGAGCGCCGCGATCGCGGTCGTGCTCGTCGCCGTCGTGCTGCTCGCCACCTGGCTGCAGCAGCGGATGCTGGCGAAGCGGTCGTTCACCACCGTCACCGGCAAGGGCGTCCGCCAGAAGAAGGTCGCCCTCGGCCGGGCCCGTATCCCGGTGTTCGCCACCGTGCTCGGCTTCTTCTTCCTGTCCATCGTGCTGCCGGTGCTGGCGCTCGTGACCGTCGCCGGTCAGAGCTCGCCCTACCTGACCTCGCTGACCCAGCTCGCCGAGCCGGGCGGGCTCGACTTCAGCTCGTTCTCCGACGTGCTGGTCTCGTCGAGCTTCCAGGAGGCGGCCTGGCACAGCCTCGTCGTGAGCGTGTTCGCGGCGAGCGCCGGCGTGGTGCTGGCGTTCCTGTGCGGCTACCTCGTCTACCGCACCCGGTCCACCGGGCGGTCGCTGGTCGAGGGGATCTCGATGATCCCCCTCGCGCTGCCGGCCGTCGTGCTCGGCATGGGTCTGCTGTGGACCTGGCTGGTCATGCCGGTCCCGCTCTACGGCACCCTCGCGGTCCTGGTCATCGCCTTCCTCGCGGTGCAGTCGCCGCAGGGGTTCCGGGGCGTGGCGTCGTCGATCCTCGCCACCGACCGGGACCTCGAGGACTCCGCGGTGATGCTCGGGGCCTCCCGGGCCCGTGCCGTCACGAGCGTCACGGTGCCGCTGATGAAGGTGGGCCTGCTGTCGACGTTCCTGCTGCTGCTCATGCTCAGCATGCGCGAGCTGACGGTGCCGCTGTTCCTCTACACCAGCGACACCGAGATCCTCTCGATCGCGATCTACGACGCCTTCGAGAACGGCGGCGCGCTGCGCGAGGCCGCGGCGATGAGCGTCATCTACACCGCCTTCATGTTCGTCCTGTCCTACATCCCCCGCCGCCTCGCGCGGTAGTCACACCGGCGGACGACGGCGTCCGTCCCGGCAAAGGAGCTGACCCATGAAGAGGACACGCACGAGCGGCCTGGTCGCCGCGCTCGCGGCGGGCGGCCTGCTGCTCGCAGGCTGCGGCGGGGGAGGTGGCGGCGGCACCGACACCGTCACCGAGGGGATGCTCGCGCTGCCCGCCGTGGACGACGCGAACGGCCTCGTCGTCGACGGCGAGCAAGTCGCCGACGCCGCCCTGCTGGAGGCCGCCCGCGGCGACACGCTCGTCTGGTTCACCGGGTCCGGCAGCGAGAGCGCCGAGCTGACCGCGGACCGGTTCACCGCGGAGACCGGCGTCCGGGTCGAGGTGACGCGGATGCCGTCGGCGAAGCTCAACGAGCGGGTGCTCAGCGAGGCCGGGGCCGGGCGGCTGTCGGCGGGCGTCGTCACCATCACCGACCCGCTGCTCGCCGAGGGCCTCGCCGAGCAGGACGTGTTCGTGCCCTACACCGAGATGCCGACCCACGACACGCTGACCGGCACCGAGAACGTGACGTGGGCCGGCGGGGCCTACTACACGTCGTACTACTCGGCCTACGCCTTCGCCTACAACGACCGGGCCGTCGAGGGCGGGGACGTCCCCGCCAGCTGGAACGACCTGCTGGACCCGCGGTGGAAGGGCCGCATGGGCGTCGTCAACGCCGGTGCGGGCGGCACCGTGCAGGGCCTGGCCGCGTTCCAGGAGGACGTCATCGGGCCGGACTACTGGGCCGGGCTCGCCGCGCAGCAACCGCGGATCTTCGACACCACCTCGGTGCAGCTGGAGGCACTCGCCCGCGGCGAGATCGAGATCGCGACAGCCGGCTTCAACAGCACCTACGGCGCGGAGCGCTCCGGGGCGCCGATCAAGCTCGTCGTGCCCGAGGAGGGCGTGTCCGGCACCTTCAACATGCAGGGCCTGACCAGCACCGGGCAGGACAGCCCGGCCGCGAAGCTGTTCATGAACTGGACCTGGTCGACGTCGGGCCAGCAGTTCGCCGCCGCGCAGGGGTTCATCGGGGCCCGCACCGACATCGAGCAGGTCCCGACCGGCGACTACCGGCTCCCGAAGGCCGACGACCCGTCGTTCGTCGTCTACACCCCGGAGCAGGCGGAGACCGACGGCGCCGACACCGTCCGGCGCTGGAACCAGACCTTCGGCTTCAACGGCTGACCCGGTCCACCCCACGGGGTGCCCCGGTCCGACAAGACCGGGGCGTCTGCTGTCCCGGCCCCGCCGGCCTTGCCCGACCACCCCGCGGACGATCACCGGTTCCGTCGACGCGCACGCGATCGGGCGAGCGCCGGCGGGACCGGTGAGCGGGTCGTGGTCGGTGCTCAGTCCAGGAGGATCAGGGAGAGTTTGCTTGCGGCGCATGCCGGGCGGGGTGAGTGCTCCAGCTCCACGGTGACGTCGATCGCGACGAGGACGGCGCGGTCGCGAGGCTCGGCGTTCGCGACCGTCGCGTGCAGCCGGATGCGGGACCCCACCGGGACCGGTGCCGGGAAGCGGACCCGGTCCCAGCCGTAGTTGAGCCGCGCCGTCCCCAGTTCGAACCGGTAGAGGTCGCCGGCCAGCGCGGAGATCAGCGACAGCGTGAGCTGGCCGTGCGCGATCGTCCGGCCGTACGGCCCGGACGCGGCCCGCTCGCGGTCGACGTGGATCCACTGGTGGTCCCCGGTCGCCGCGGCGAACGCGTCGATGCGGTCCTGGTCCACGGTGGTCCACGGCCCCGGGCCGAGCTCGGCGCCGATCGCGGCGTCGAGCCCGTCCCGGGTGGAGACGACGAGCGGGCCGCCCGTCACATGAACCGCCCGCCGGTGACCTCGGCCGTCGTGCCCGTCATGTACGACGAGAGCGACGACGCGTAGAACAGCGCCACGTTCGCGACCTCGTCGATCTCGCCGACCCGCTGCATCGGGATCTCCGACATCTTCTGGTCCCACGCCTTCTGCGGCATCGCCTCGGTCATCGCCGACCGGATCAGTCCCGGCTGGATCGCGTTGACCCGCACGCCGTGGTGGGCCATCTCCTTGGCTGCGGCCTTCGTGAGCCCGACGATCCCGGCCTTCGCCGCCGAGTAGTTGGTCTGCCCGACCATCCCGACCTTCCCGGACAGCGAGCTGATGTTCACGATCGCGCCGGACTTCTGCTCCCGCATCCGTGCGGCGGCGAGCCGGGTGCCGTTCCAGGTGCCCTTGAGGTGGACCTGGATCACCAGGTCGAAGTCGTCCTCCGACATGGTGCGCATCGTGGCGTCGCGGGTGATCCCCGCGTTGTTGACGAAGACGTCGAGCGAGCCGAACGTCGTCACCGCGGTGTCGATCAGCGCGGCGACCTCCTCGGCGGAGACGACGTCGCAGCGGACGCCGACGGCGACCTCCTCGCCGCCGAGCTCCTTCGCGGCGGCGCGGGCCGCCGCCTCGTCCAGGTCGCCGAGCACGACGCGGGCGCCGTGGGCGACGTAGGTGCGGGCGATGGCGAGCCCGATGCCCTGGGCACCACCCGTCACGACGGCGGTGCGGCCCTCCAGCAGTGCGGTCATTCCGGTCCTCTCTCTGGTCGGTTCCCGGTCGCGTGGCGGGGCCACGGCGCCCGGGGGAGTCAGGTGAAGCGGGGTTCGCGGCGCTCGGTGAAGGCCGCCCGGCCCTCGGCGGCGTCCGGGCCCTGGCCTGCCAGCGACACGGCCACCCGCTCCGAGGCGAGGAAGTCGGCCAGACCCGCGTGGGCGCGGGCCGCGAGACGCTTGGTCAGGGCGTTCGACCCGCGGGGCCCGGCCGCCAGCCGCGCGGCGATCTCTGTGGCCCGCGCCGTCGCCGTCCCGGCGGGG
>NZ_JAMXSG010000187.1:0-11419 GCF_024124365.1 Pseudonocardia sp. McavD-2-B | reverse complement strand
GGCGCCGTCGAGCCCGGACCGGCGCAGCGCGGCGGCGGAACCGGCGAGCCGGGCCGCGAGCGCCCCGTCGGGGGACCCCGGCGACCAGACCCCGGGCAGCGCACGGGCGACCATCGACGGGTGGAAGCCGTGGAACGCGGCCGTCACCGGAGCCGCGCCCACCGGCCCCAGCGGGGCGGCGCGCATCGCGAAGTAGCCGCGCCAGAATCCGCGGAACCCGGCCGCCTCGGCGGCCGCCCGCGCCTCGGGGGCGAAGTACACGACGTCGTGGACCGGTTCGAGCTCGGCCCACAGCGCCCGCGCGGCCTGCACCGCGATGTCGGGGACGGTCACCACCGCACCGTAGTGCGGCGGTGACCGTCCCCGACAGGTCTCTCCCGCTCGGCGGTCAGGAGAGGTGGTGGCGCTCCTGCAGCGCGTAGACGGGGGTGTCGATGCCCGCCTCACGCGCCTTGAGCTGCAACGCCAGGTACAGCGAGTAGAACCGGCTCTGGTGCAGGTTGCCGCCGTGGAACCACAGGTTCTGCTGCTGGGTGGGCTTCCACATGTTGCGCTGCTCGCCCTCCCACGGACCGGGGTCCTTGGTCGTCTCCGAGCCCAGGCCCCACACCTTGCCCACCTTGTCCGCGACGTCCTGGCCGACGATGTCGGCGGCGAGGCCGTTCATCGACCGGTAGCCGGTCGCGAACACGACGAGGTCGGCGTCGAGCTCGGTGCCGTCGGCGAGCCGCACCCCCTTCTCGGTGAACTCCTGCATCTGCCCGCGGACCAGCTTCACCTTGCCGTCGGCGACGAGCTCGGCGGCACCGACGTCGATGTAGTAGCCCGAGCCACGGCGCAGGTACTTCATGAACAGGCCGGAGTCGTCGTCGCCGAAGTCCAGCTCGAACCCGGCCTCCTCCAGCCGCCGGTAGTAGTCCGCGTCGACCTCGCGGGCCTTGTCGTAGGCGGGCTTCTGGAACGTGTGCATGATCCGGTACGGCAGCGACGCGAAGATCATGTCGGCGGTGTGGGTGTCGACGCCCGCCTTGACCGCGCGCTCGGAGTAGAGGTCCCCGAGGCCGTACTCCATCAGCGTGTCGGACTTGATGATGTGGGTGGACGAGCGCTGCACCATGGTGACGTCGGCGCCGACCTCCCACAGCGAACCGCAGATGTCGAACGCGGAGTTGTTCGACCCGATGACCACGACCTTCTTGCCCCGGTAGGCGTCCGGGCCGGGGTGCTGCGACGAGTGCTGCACCTCGCCCCGGAACTGCTCCCGGCCCGGGAAGTCGGGGATGTTCGGCTTGCCGGAGACGCCGAGCGCGATCACGAGCTGGCGCGGGCGCAGGGTGATCTGCTCGCCCGCCTTGTCGACGACGACGCTCCATCGGCCGGACGCCTCGTCGAACTCGGCGCTGCGCGCGGTGGTGGAGCCCCAGTAGTTCAGCTCCATGATCCGCGTGTAGAACTCCAGCCAGTCGCCGATCTTGTCCTTCGGCGCGAACACCGGCCAGTTGTCCGGGAACTTCAGGTACGGCAGGTGGTCGTACCAGACCGGGTCGTGCAGGGCGAGGCTCTTGTAGCGCTTGCGCCACGAGTCGCCGGGCCGCTCGTTGCGCTCGACGATGATCGTGTCGACGCCGAGCTGGCGCAGCCGGGCGCCCAGCGCGATACCGCCCTGGCCGCCGCCGATGATCACGACCTCGGGGTCGCGGGTGCGCCCCAGCTCGGCCAGCTCGGCCTCGCGGCGCTCCTTCCAGGTGACCCGGTCCGGGTTGGCGCCGTGTTCGGTGCCGAACGGCCGGTTCTCCCCGCGGGGCTCCTCGTGCCCCTTCAACTCGTCGAGGGTGGTGAGGAACGTCCAGGCCTTCCCGTCGACGAGGCGGGCGTGCCCGGAGCCGCGCCCGACGGCGGTCTCGAAGGTGAACCACACGTCGGTGACACCGCCGGCCTCGGTCGGCTCCGCGGAGATCTCCCAGTGCGACGGGTCGGTCCCGTCGAGGGTGTTCTCGAGCAGGTCGCGGACGCCGTCGTGGTGCTCGACGGTCTTCAGGTTCCAGGTGAACGCGACCAGGTCGCGCCAGTAGCTCTCGTCGGCGAACAGCGCGACGGCGCGGTCGATGTCGCGGGCGGACAGGGCGTCGGCGAAGGCGGTGAGCCAACCCTCCGCGGTCGTGCGTGCCGCCGTCTTCTCCTGCGTGGTGGTCACGGGCACCTCCTGCGAGCGGTTCGCCACGACCGGGGCGGCGCTCGCCGTCCTGCCGCGGTCGTCGGGGCAACGGAGGTGAGTGAACACCACCCGCGTGATCCACGACACCGGTTGCGGGGAGGTTGCAACTCCCCCTCACCGCGGCAGGACCGGGGGCCTCAGGCGAGGTCGGGCCGCAGCGGGCTCATCTCCCCCGCCTCGACGGCCACGTCCAGGGCGTTCCCGGCGGGCGGCAGCGGGCAGGTGGCGTGGGCGGTGAACGCGCACGGCAGGTTCACCACCCGGTTCAGGTCCACCTCCAGCGTCCCGTCCGGCGCCGGGTCGTCGGTGCGCAGGATGCGGCCGCCGCCGTAGGTGGTGTCCCCGGAGGTGGCGTCGCGGAAGTGCAGCGACAGGCCGCCGTCCTTCCCGGCCAGCGCCACGAGCCGCTGCGGAGCACCGGCCCAGGTGAACGCGACCTCGCCGACCGCGGTCGGGAAGTGCTGCACCCCGGCGACGACGGCGTCGACCGTCACCGTCCGCGGCGCGTCGTAGGGGGTGAACACGGCGTCGACGACGGCGGCCGGGTCGTAGGGCCAGGCGGGCACCCCGGTGAACGCGGTCCGGGTGCGGGCCTGCGGGTCGCGCACGCGCAGCGCCCACGCGTCGGTGCGCCGCGCGATCTCGACCACCCGCTCCCCCACGGTGACCATCACGCCGGGGGCGCCGTCGACGGGCCGGACGTGCGCGGTGCCGTCGAGCGGGCCGGTCGCGCCGGGCAGCACGATCCCGTCGTCCGCGACGGCGGTGACCGCGACCTCGTCGGGACCCGCGGCACGCCAGGTCCCGGGCAGCCCGGGGACGGCACCGTCACCGTCGTCGAGCCAGTGCAGCGCGGTCAGGGACAACCAGCCGTGCGGCTCGCGGAGGGTCTGCTCGCGCGCGGTGCGCCACGCGTCGTGGGCGGTGAGGGTGCTCGTCATGTGGGGGCAACACCACAGCCGGGCGGAGGTGTTCCCCCGGGGCCGCGGCTCAGTGCACGCGGCGGCGGACCGACTCCGGGTCCGGGCGGGTCAGCGCGACCACCCCGCCGAGCGCGACGAGGACCCCGGCCAGCGCCGCCCCCTCCCAGCCGGGCCGGATCCGGTCGCCGAGCAGCGCGATCCCGACGAGACCGGGCACGACCACCTCGGTCACCGACAGCACCGCCGTCGCCGGGCCGACGGCGCCGTCCTGCAGGGCGCGGGCGAAGGCCAGCACCCCGAGCACCCCCATCGCGACGACGCCGTACACCAGCGGGTCGAGCAGCAGGTTGCCCGCGGTCTCCCATCGGAGCGGGCCGGGGTGGATCGCGCGGACGGCCAGCGCGGTCCCGCCGAAGCCCAGCCCGGCCAGCAGCGCCAGCAGCATCGGCCGTCCGGCCCGCCACACGAACGGGGCGGCGGCCAGGATCACCACGAACGACACCAGCAGGACCGGGGTGGCCACGGGGGGCAGCGCGTCCGGGCGGTCCGGCGCGGCGCTCGCGGCCACCACGACCAGCCCGGCCAGCACCGCGACGACCGCCCACCGGTCGCGCCGGATCAGGTTCCACGGGTTCCAGTCGTGGTCGGCCAGTGTGGTCAGCGCGATCGCGCCCGCCAGGATCGACTGCACCGCGAAGACCGGCAGGTACCGCAGCGCGACGACGGTGAGCACCCAGGCCACGACGTCGGCGAGCAGCCCGGCCAGGAACCACGGCTGGAGCCACACCGGGCGCCCGTACTTCGCCAGCCGGCTGCCGCGGGCCTCCCAGAGGGCGGCGACGGTGTTGCCGACCATCGCCGTCGCGGCGATCAGCAGGGCGAACAGTGTGGTCATGTCCGGGCCCATCCTGCCCGCCCGCGGCACGACCTGCTCCGGACACGCCGATCGGCGCCCGTGGGTGTGTGGCCGGTGCCGGGCGTGCACACTCGGCCCATGCGCATGCGGTTCGGCCCGGACTCCGACGACGAGTTCCACGCGGCCGCCCAGGAACTCCTCGACGGGTTCGCGGCGTGGCTGACCGAGAACGAGGTGGTCGCCGAACCGATGTCGGCGGAGCTGCTGCTGCAGTACAAGTGGCTCGCCGGCGACGGCGACCTCGCCGACTGGCCGCTGGAGCACGTCGAGACCTTCCTCGACGGCTGGTGCCCGCACATCGTGCTGGAGCACCGGCTGCCGGTGCGGCTGGTGCCCGCCAGCGTCGCCGCGTTCGTGGAGTTCCTCGACGAGCGCGGGCTGCTCGCCCCGGGCTCGCCGCGGCCGTCGCAGGTGCGGCGACTGTGCGGCGAGTACGTCGAGGAGTACGACGAGCTGGAGGCCGGGGCCGGGTCGCCGCTGCTCACCGAGCTGGGTGACGACCCGGACCCGGTGCGGATCCCCTCGCCCGCCGACCGGGCGGCGTCCGCGGCGCAGGCCCGGATCCTGCACGACGCGCGGGCGCTGGCCGGCTGGTGCGGCCCGCGCGGCCGGTCCCTGACCGCGACGGGCAACCTGCGCCTGGCCGACGCCCGCGAGCTGGTCGGTCTGCTCGGCACCGGCGACGAGCCGGACCGTGTCGTCCGCCTCGACCGTTCGACCCGGCTGCGGACCCTGACCTGGGTGCTGGAGACGAGCGTGCGCGCCGGCGCGGTCCGGCGGGAGTCGGGGCGGCTGGTGGCGGTGCCGCGCTTCGCCGGGCTGGACGACACCTCCGCCCACGAGGACCTGGTGCTCGCCGCCCGCGAGGTGGGCGCGCTGTCGACGGGCTGGCCGCACGTCGCCGCCGAGGACACCGTGGACCCGGACCTGCCCGTCCGGGAGGCCGCGCCGACCCCGGTCGACGACACCGCACCCGACGCGGACGTGGTGTTCACCGGTGAGATCGACGACGAGGCGATCGAGGCGCTGCTGCGCGCCGAGGAGGGTCCGCCGTCGGAGGACGCGACCCCGGCCCTGCTGTTCCTGCTGCGCCACGTCGACGACGGCGTCGACCACGACGACCTGCGCCACGCCCTGGACGTGCTGCTCGACTGGACCGAGGACGCCGACGGGGACGCCGACGTCGCCTCGCTCCGGACCGCGACGCTGCTGGAGCAGCTGGAGCGGCTCGGGATGGTCGCCTGGACCGGGTCGAGCCACGAGCCCGACGGGGCGGAGGAGGTCCGGGTCGGCGGCATCGTGCAGCTCACCCCGGGCGGGGTCGCGTGCGCGCTGCTGCTGCTCGCCGCGGAGGACCTGCACTACCCGACCCGGCCGGACCCGGCGGTCGCCTCGGCCGCGGAGATCGTCGAGCTGGCCGGGGAGGTCCCGCCCGACGAATGGCGCCGCGACATCGACGCCTGGCACGCCGCGCAGCCCGATCCGGCGCGGGCGGTGGCCGAGTTCGTGGCGGCGGCGCTCGCGCCGGGCCAGCCCCTGCTCGTCGCCCTCACCGCGACCGGCGTGGCCGCGGACCGCTTCGGCGCCGAGGCCGTCGACACCCTGCTGCACGACCACCTCGACGGCCCGCACCGCGGCATGGTGGCGCGCCGGCTGGTCGCGCGCGGAGAGCTCGACGCCGACGCCGTCGAGCCGGAGCTGCTGCTCACCGCCTCGATCGACGTGCTGGCCGTCGCGCTGGACACCGTCGACGCCGAGGACTGGCCGGACGCGTTCGCCGCCGAGTTCCCGCCCGAGACCCTCGAGGTGTTCGACGCCGTGTGGCAGCTGGACCACCCGCGGGTCGGCGAGGTGCTGGCCGCGCTCGGCGAGCACCACCCGGACGCCGCGGTGGCCAAGGCCGCACGCCGGGCCCGGGAACGCTGGCGCAGCCGGACCGGGGGCGCCTGAGCCGTCGGGCGCAGCCGCTCGCCGCGGACCCCGCCGCATGCGAACATGTGTTCGTGCGCGGCCTGGCCACCATCCTGCATGCCGACCTGGACTCGTTCTACGCGTCGGTCGAGCAGCGCGACGACCCGCGCCTGCAGGGGCGGCCGGTGGTCGTGGGCGGCGGTGTCGTGCTGGCCGCGAGCTACGAGGCCAAGGCGCACGGCGTGCGGACCGCCATGAACGGCCGCCAGGCGCGGGCGCTGTGCCCGCAGGCGATCGTCGTCCCGCCGCGGATGGCGGCCTACTCCGAGGCGAGCCGCCGGGTGTTCGCGCTGTTCCGCGACACGACCCCGGAGGTCGAGGGGCTGTCGATCGACGAGGCGTTCCTGGAGGTCGGCGGGCTGGCGAGGATCGCGGGCACGCCCCGGGAGATCGCCGCGCGGCTGCGCGAGCGGGTGGCCCGGGAGGCGGGGCTGCCGATCAGCGTCGGCGTGGCCCGCACCAAGTTCCTCGCCAAGGTGGCCAGTGGGGCGTCGAAACCGGACGGGCTGCTCGTCGTCGACCCGGCGCGGGAGCGGGAGTTCCTGCACCCGCTGCCGGTGCGCAGCCTGTGGGGCGTCGGGGCGGTGACGGCGGGGCGACTGCACGAGGTGGGCGTGCGGACCGTCGCCGACGTCGCCGCGCTCGGCGAGGCCGCGCTCGTGTCCTACCTGGGGCCGGCCGCGGGACGGCACCTGCACGCGCTCGCGCACCTGCGGGACCCCCGCCCGGTGGACACGCACCGGACACGCCGCTCGATCGGGTCGCAGCGGGCCCTGGGTCGCCACCCGCGCACCGACACCGAGCTCGACGGCATCCTGGCCTCGACCGTCGACCGGCTGGCCCGGCGCCTGCGCGCCCCCCGCGGGTCCGACCGCGACGAGCCGGACGAGACCGTCGACATCGACGGCCCGTCCGTACCGCGCGACGCGGGTGGGGCCGCGACGGGCGGCCGGGTCTGCCGCACCGTCGTGCTGCGGGTGCGGTTCGGCGACTACGCACGGATCACGCGGTCGCACACGCTGCCGGTCGCGACCGCGCACACGCCGACGATCCTCTCCGCCGCCCGCCGGCTGCTGAGCGACGCCCTTCCCGAGATCCACGCCCGCGGCATCACCCTGCTCGGCCTGTCGCTGACCAACCTGGACCGCGACGACGCCCTGCAGCTGGAGCTTCCCCTCGACGCCCACGCCGGTCCGGCCCTGGACACCGCGCTCGACGCCGTCCGGAGCCGGTTCGGCTCGGCCTCGGTCGGCCGCGCCAGCCGCCTCGGCCACGACGAGGGACTGCAGGTGCCCCTGCTGCCCGAACACGAGTGATCGTCAACCCGAGGTTGACGAACAACTGTCGTCAACTTACGGTTGACGCATGACGTCACCGACACCCCTGGGGGGCACCGTCCGCCTCGACGACCTCATCCACGCCATCACCTCGGTCCACCAGGACCCGCTGGAGCAGCTCTCCGACGCCGTGCTCGCCGGGGACCACCTCGGCGAGGTCGCCGACCACCTGATCGGCCACTTCGTGGACCGGGCCCGCCGGGCCGGGGCGTCGTGGACCGACATCGGCCGCAGCATGGGGGTCTCCAAGCAGGCCGCGCAGAAGCGGTTCGTCACCCGTCCGGACGCCCCGGAGAACATGGCGCAGGGCTTCGAGCGGTTCACCCCGCGGGCCCGCAACGTCGTGGTCTCCGCGCAGAACGAGGCCCGTACGGCCGAGAGCGACCGGATCACCCCGGCGCACCTGGTCCTCGGGCTGCTCGCCGAACCGCAGGGGCTGGCCGTCGCGCTGCTGACCGGACTGGGGACCGACACCACGGCGCTGCGCGCGACCGCCGTCGCCGCGCTCCCGGAACGGGCGACGACGGTGCCCGCCCTGATCCCGTTCGACCCGGCCGCGAAGAAGGCCCTGGAGCTGACCTTCCGGCACGCACTGCGGATGGGGCACAACTACGTCGGGACCGAGCACGTCCTGCTGGCCCTGCTGGAGCAGGAGGACGGCGACGGTGTCCTGACCCGCTCGGGCGTCGACGGTGAGCGGGTGGAGCAGGCCGTCACCGAGGCGATCGCCGCGATGACCGGGGGCGGGGCAACGACCGGGGCCGGGGCCGGGGCCGGGGCCGGGGCCGGGGAGAGCTGAGGACGGAGCCGTGGTGCACCGGGGCAGGACCCGGGCAGGCTCAGGTCGCGAGCTCGATGCTCCCCCGCACCGACTCCGGTGCCCCGTCGGACCCGGCCGCGACGTCGATGCGGTCCCCGTCCGGGGTCCCGCCGACCCAGACGTCGGCGCCGGCGAAAGCCGGTGCGGTGAGGCGGTACTCGAAGCCGCGCACGAACGCCGTCGGACGGTGGCGGCGCGCGATCTCCAGGCCGAGCAGGGCGAACAGCGGGCCGTGCACGACCAGGCCGGGGTAGCCCTCGACGCCGGTGACGTAGGGCAGGTCGTAGTGGATGCGGTGGGTGTTGTAGGTCAACGCCGACATCCGGAACAGCAGCTCCGGGCCGGTCGGCACGGTGAAGGCCCACTCGTGTTCCGGGCGCGGCGCCGGGTCCGGCGCGACCGTGCCCCGGACGGTGCCGGCCGGCTGCGAGCGGTAGACGATGTCCTGCTCCTCGACGCAGAGCAGCGTGTCGCCGCGGCGGAACTCCGCCCGCGTCGTCACGAACGCCATCTCGCCGCTGCGGCCCTGCTTGACCCGGACCGGGCCGAGCTCCTGGCGGCGGGTCACCGGTTCGCCGACCCGCCACGGGGCGTGCCAGGTCAGGCGTCCGCCGGCGAACATGCGTCGCCGGTCCGGGACCGGCGGCAGGAAGTGGCCCTCGCGGGGGTGGCCGTCGTCGCCGAGCGCGGACATCGGCGGGGTGTCGAGGAAGGCGAGCCAGTGCCACAGCGGCGGGAGCGGGTCCCCGTCGGCGGCGACCGGGTCGAGGTCGAGCAGCCCGGAGAACGCGGCGACCGACCACGGGGTGACGGTGTCGGTGCCGACGAGCGGTCCGGGGGCCCAGCCGTCGAGGGCGGCGGAGAGGTCGGCGGGGGCGTTGCCGGGGCCGGTCACGACGCGACCTGGTAGCGGGTGTGCTGCAGGATCGTCCAGGCCACCAGCGCCGGGTTGTCCACCATCGGCACGTGGCCCACGCCGGGGAGCACGACCAGCTCGGCGCCGGGGACGGCGTCCATCAGCGGGCGGCCGTAGCGGCCGTAGGGGATCGTGCGGTCGGAGCCGGCCCAGGCGACCCGCACCGGGCAGGGCAGCTGCTCGAACGGTGTGATGGCGGTGTCCATCCGCGCCGCGGACAGCAGCGGCTCCAGGATGGTGCAGCCGGCGAGGTCGTCGAACAGCTCGGCCACCTCGTCGGCGGTGTAGCGGTCGGCGTGCTCGGCCACGGTGAGCAGGAGCAGCCTGCGGATCGCCCCGCACGAGGCCAGCGTGCGCATCGGCGCCCACCCGGCGAGCAGTGCCCCGAGCCGGAACACCACGAGCAGCCGGTACAGGTCCGAGGGCACCGACCAGGCCCCGGCCGGGGACAGCCCGACGACCGAGCGGGCCCGGCCGCGGCGGGCGAGCTCCAGCGCGGCCCAGCCGCCCAGGGAGTTGCCGACCACGTGCGGCCGTTCCGGCACACCCAGCGCGTCGAGCTCCTCGACCAGGGCGTCGACCATCAGGTCCATGCTGAACTCGCCCTCGGGCATCGACGGGCCGTCGAGGTGCCCGGGCATCGTGACCGCCCAGACCTCGTGGTGCTCCTCCAGCATGGGCAGCAGCGGCTTCCAGGCCCGCCAGGAGGAGGTCATCCCGTGGAGCAGCAGCAGCGGCTCCCCCGAGCCGCCGACGTGGTGTGCGCTCATCCGACGATCATGGGCTCGGCGGCCCCGGGCTGCAGCGCGAGGACCTCCGCGAACCCCCCGGCCAGGCAGCGGGCGAACTCCTCGCGGTCGGTGATCGCGGCCGCGTCGATGTTCGCCCCGACGCAGCACAGGTCCCCGTGGGTGACCACCGAGATCATCGCCGCGCAGCCGGGCAGCGGCGCGAACGGGTAGACGCGGTCGATCCGGGCGCCGCACAGGAACGCCTCGGACCGCAGCCCCGGCACGTTCGACGCCTGCAGGTCGTTGCCCTGGGTCGAGCCGCCCGCGACCAGGGTCAGCAGCGGGCCGGGCAGCCGGGCCAGCAGCGGCGCGACGACGTCGGGGCTCTCCAGCGCGGGCTCGGAACGGGCGGCACGCATCTGTTCGGACACCTCCCGGATCCGCCGGGCCGGGTCGGCGACGCCCATCGGCGCGGCGAGCCGGGCCGGTGCCCAGCGGTTGCCGCCCGCGGCGTCGCCCTCCCTGCGCACCGACACCGGCACCGAGGTGCGCAGGGTCGCGTCGCCGGTGACCGGGTGTCCCATCGCCTCGTGGTAGAGCCGGAAGGCGCCCAGCAGGGACGCGACGAAGGCGTCGTTGAACGAGCCGCCCACCGACTTGCCCGCCGCCCGCAGGTCGGCGAAGTCGACGTCGAGCGCCACGAACCGCCAGGACATGCCCCGCGGTCGCAGCAGCTCCGAACCGCTGCCCGGCGGCGGGGACAGCACCCGCAGCGCCGAGTCGAGGTAGCGGGCGGTGTCGCGGGCCGCCGACAGCGGGTGGGTGAGCGCGCCGACGACGTCGCGGGCGGCACGGGCGGCCGCCGGGACGATCCCGGCCTCGCGGCGGACCAGCCGGTCGACCTCGGCGAGCGGGTCGGGCGAGGTCGGCTCGGGCGCGGCGGGCTGCGGCTTGGTGTCGTCGTGCTCGCGCTTGCGGCTGTGCAGCTGCGACAGGAGCTGGACCACGCCCATGCCGTCGGTGAGCACGTGGTGCAGCTTCAGCAGGAACGCCGCACGCCCGCCGGGCAGCCCCTCGACGAGCATGGCCTCCCACGGCGGACGCTCCCGGTCGAACGGGGTCATCATGAACTGCTCGGCGATCGGCGACAGCTCCGCCCAGAAGCCCGGTCCGGCGCCGGGGATCCGCACCCGGCGCAGGTGGTAGTGGAGGTCGAACTCGAGGTCGTGGATCCAGTACGGCGTACCGAGCCCGCCCAGCGGCTCCCGGATGCGCTCGCGGAAGCGCGGGACCATCCGCGTCGCCCAGTCCACGGCGGCGACGAGCCGGTCCCAGTCGGGCTTGGCGTCGAGCAGCTCGACGGCCAGGACCGGGGACCGGAAACGGGGGTCGTCGCCCTCGGCCCGCCACATCATGACCTCGAACGGCGACATCTCGCGGGCCGAACCCCAGCCCGCCGGGGAGTCGCTCACTGGTCCACCCTCCGGGTGTCGGTGATCGTGATTGGGTTGCCGATGCGCCCGAGGTGCCGCTGGGTCATCGCCCTGCTCGCTCGACTCGGTTGAGGTCCAGCATGAGATCTGCGGGGCC
>NZ_JAMXSG010000186.1:0-11717 GCF_024124365.1 Pseudonocardia sp. McavD-2-B | reverse complement strand
CGGGGACGCCGCCTGCGGTCGGCCGGGTCCCGCCGCCGGTGAGGCCGAGCGGGACGACGAGGGGCTCCGCGGCGAGGGTCGCGGCGTCGTAGAGGGCGAGCCCGCGCTCCACGCTCAGCAGCGGCATGCCGCCGGACCCGACCCGGGCGACGTCGTGGTCGGACAGGCCACCGGTCATCCCGGCGCCCTGCTCCCAGGCGCCCCAGGCCAGCGAGGTGGCGGGCAGCCCCAGTGCGTGGCGGTGCGCGGCGAGCGCGTCGAGGAAGGTGTTGCCCGCGGCGTAGTTGCCCTGGCCGGGTCCGCCCATCACCCCGGCGGTGGAGGAGTAGAGGACGAACGCCGCGAGGTCGTGGTCGCGGGTGAGGTCGTGCAGGTGCCAGGCGGCGTCGACCTTCGGGGCCAGCACGGCGTCGACGGCGGCGGGGGTCAGGGAGGTGACGGTGCCGTCGTCGAGGACGCCCGCGGTGTGCACGACGGCGGTGATCGGGTGTGCCGGGTCGACGCCGTCGAGCAGGGCGGCCAGCGCGTCGCGGTCGGCGACGTCGCAGGCGGCGACGGTGACCTGCGCACCGGCCGCGGTCAGCTCCTCGCGCAGCGCGGTGGCGCCGGGGGCGTCGGGCCCGCGGCGGCCGGCGAGCAGCAGGTGCGCCACGCCGTGGGTGGCGACGAGGTGGCGCGCCAGAACGGCGGCGAGCCCGCCGGTGCCGCCGGTGATCAGCACGGTGCCCTGCGGGTCGAGCGGCGGCGGGACGGTGAGCACGAGCTTGCCGACGTGGCGGGCGGAGCTCATGAACCGGAACGCCTCGACGGCGTGGCGCACGTCCCAGCTGCGCACGGGCAGCGGGGACAGTGCGCCGTCGGCGAACAGCCCGACCAGCGCGACCAGCATCTGCTGGATGCGGTGCGGGTCGACGGCGCCGAGGTCGAAGAACCGGTAGCTGATCGAGGCGGGCAGGTCCGCGGCGTCGCGGATGTCGGTCTTGCCCATCTCCAGGAACCGGCCGCCGTCGCCCAGCAGGCCCATCGAGGCGTCGACGAACTCCCCGGACAGGGCGTTGAGGACCACGTCGATCCCGGCCCCGGCGAAGGTCCCGGCGAACTCCAGGGTCCGCGAGGACGCGATGTGGTCCGGCGCCACACCCAGCCCGCGCAGGACGTCCTGCTTGGGCTCCGACGCCGTCGCGTACACCTCGGCTCCGAGGTGGTGCGCGATCTGCACCGCGGCCATGCCGACGCCACCGGCTCCGGCGTGGATCAGCACCTTCTCGCCGGGCTGCAGGTCGGCCAGGTCGACCAGTGCGTGGTAGGCGGTGAGGAACACCAGCGGGACCGACGCGGCGGTCTCCCAGTCCCAGCCGTCGGGGACGGTGGTGAGCAGCCGCTCGTCGGTGACGCCGAGCGGGCCGAACCCGCCGAACAGCATGCCGGTGACGCGGTCGCCGGGGGCGAGCGTGGTGACCTCGGGCCCGACCCCGGTGACGACGCCGGCGGCCTCGGAGCCGAACAGCCCCGCGTCGCCGGGGTACATCCCGAGTGCGTTGAGGACGTCGCGGAAGTTCAGGCCCGCGGCGCGGATCCCGACCCGGACCTCGTGCCCGCCCAGCGGGGCGAGGACGTCCGGGTGCGGCGCCAGCTCGAGGCCGTCGAGGCTGCCCTTGGCGCGGCAGCCGAGCCGCCAGGGGGTCCCGGCCGGCGGCACGAGCGCGGCGCCGGACTCCAGCGTGGCGAGCCGCCCGACCCGCACGGCGCCGTCCCGGACGATCGCCTGCGGTTCGTCGGCGTCGAACAGCGCGGGCAGCTGCGCGACCGCGGCGAGCGACGCCGGGGTGTCGTCGAGGTCGGCGACCAGCAGCCGGCCGGGGTTCTCCGAGCCGGCGGAGCGCAGCAGGCCCCACACGGGTGCGGTCGCGAGGTCGAGCGGGGCCCCGGAGCCGTCGGCGACGGCGCCGCGGGTGAGTACGACGAGGCGGGTCCGGGTGAGCCGGTCGTCGGCGAGCCACTGCTGGAGCAGTGCGAGGACCTCGCGGGTCAGGGTGTGCGCGGCGGCGGGGCCGGTGTCGCCGGAGCCGGGGGCGGTCAGCGCGACGGCGACCAGGTCGGGCGGGTCGGCGTCGTGGAGGTCCGCGAGACCGGTGACCGTCCGCACGGTCGACACGGCGGCGGGCTCGGCGGACAGTGCCGCGGCGACATCGCCGGCTCCCGCGCCGTCGAGGACCGCCCAGGTCGCCGGGGTGTGCCGGGGGGTGAGGATCTGCGGCACCCAGTCCATCCGGAACAGCGATCCCGGGTCCCGGCGGTCCGGTCCCGCCGCGTCCGGCCCGGCGGCGCGCAGGGTCAGCGAGTCCACCGAGATCACCGGGTTGCCCTGCGGGTCGGCCGCGCTGATCCGGACGGCGTCGGGCCCCGCGGAGGTGACGCGCACCCGCAGCGCGGTCGCGCCGCCGGCGTGCAGGGACACCCCGTTCCAGGCGAACGGCAGCAGGCTGCGGTCGTCCCCGTCCGCGGAGGCGAACACCGTGCTGTGCAGGACGGCGTCGAACAGGGCGGGGTGCAGGCCGAAGTCGCCCGCGTCCTCGGCCCCGGCCGGAGGCAGCGCGACCTCGGCGAGGACCTCGTCGCCACGGCGCCACACCGCCTGCAGGCCGCGGAAGACCGGGCCGTACTGCAGCCCGTTGCCGGCGTAGCGGTCGTAGAGGCCGTCGATGTCGACGGGCTCGGCCCCGGCGGGCGGCCAGGTGCGGGCGTCGAACTCCGCGACCTGCTCGCCGGCGGCGACCCGGCCGGTGGCGTGCCGGGTCCAGTCGGCGTCGGGGTCCTGCGCGGGACGGGCGTACACGCTGACGTCGCGGGTGCCGTCGGGGTCGGCCGCGCCGACGGCGATCTGCATCTGGACCGCGCCGGTGGCGGGCAGCACCAGCGGCGCGGCGAGCATGAGCTCCTCGACGCGGTCGCAACCGGCCTGGTCGGCGGCGCGGACGGCGAGCTCGAGGAAGCCGGTGCCGGGGAAGAAGACCATGCCGCCGACGACGTGGTCGGCGAGCCACGGGTGGGTGGTCAGCGACAGGGTGCCGGTGAGCAGCAGCTCGTCGGACCCGGCCACGGACATCGCGGCGCCGAGCAGCGGGTGGTCGGCGGGGGCCAGCCCGAGCCCGACGGCGTCGCCCGGGCGCTGCACCGCCTTCGGCCAGTACCGCTCGTACTGGAAGGCGTAGGTGGGCAGGTCGGTGCGCCGGGCGCCGGTGCCGGCGTGGACGGCCTCCCAGTCGACGGCGGTGCCGGCGACGTGCAGCGCACCGAGCGCGGCGACGGTCGCCTCCTCCTCACCGCGGTCGGTGCGCTGCAGCGCGACGGCGGTGGCGTCGGGCGCGGACTGCGCGGCCAGCGCGGTGAGCACCCCGGCCGGGCCGATCTCCAGGAACACCCGGGCGCCGGCGTCGGTGAGTGCACCGACGCCGTCGGCGAACCGCACGGCCTCACGGACGTGGCGCACCCAGTACCCGGGATCGCACAGCTCCGCCGTGGCGGGTGCCCCGGTCAGGGTGGAGACCAGCGGGATCCGGGGCTCGGCGTAGGACAGGCCCTCGGCGACGGCCGCGAACTCGGCCAGCATGGGGTCCATCAGCGGCGAGTGGAACGCGTGCGACACCCGCAGCCTGCTGGTGCGCCGGCCCTGCTCGGCGAGCCGGGCGGCGACGGCGAGGGTGGCGTCCTCCTCGCCGGACACGACGACCGACGACGGCCCGTTCACCGCCGCGATCGCGACACCGTCGGTGAGCAGCGGGGTGACCTCGTCCTCGGTCGCCTCGACGGCGACCATGGCGCCACCGCGGGGCAGCGCCTGCATCAGCGAGGCGCGCGCGGTGACCAGCCGGCAGGCGTCGTCGAGGGAGAACACGCCCGCCACGTGGGCGGCGGCGATCTCGCCGATCGAGTGGCCGGCGACGAGGTCCGGGGTCACGCCCCAGGACTCGACGAGCCGGTACAGCGCGACCTCGACGGCGAACAGTGCGGGCTGGGTCGCCCCGGTCTCGTCGAGCGCGGCGGCGTCGGTGCCCCACACGACGTCCCGCAGGTCGTCCCCGAGCAGCGTGAGGACCTCGTCGAACGCGTCGGCGAACACCGGGTGCCGCTCGTACAGCTCGCGGCCCATGCCGAGCCGCTGGGCGCCCTGCCCGGAGAACAGCGCGGCGAGCCGGGGACGTCCGGTGACGTGGCCGAGGGCGACGCCCGGCGCGCTCCCGTGCTCCAGCCAGCCGGCGAGCGCCTCGCGCCCGGCCCGTCCGTCCGGTCCGGTGACGACGGCGAGCCGGTGTTCCTGCACGGCGCGGGTGGTGGCGAGGGAGTACCCGGTGTCCAGCGCGGTCGGGGCGTGGTCGCGCTCGACGTGGGCGAGCAGCGCGGCGGCCTGGTCGCGCAGGGCGGCGGGGGTGCGGGCCGAGACCGTCCAGGCCAGCGCCTGCGGGAGGCGGGCGGCGGGCTCGGCGGCGGGCTCGGCTGGGGCAGGCGCCTGCTCGACGATCACGTGGGCGTTGGTGCCGCTGACCCCGAAGGAGGACACACCGCTGCGCCGCGGCCGCTCCACGGCCGGCCACGGGCGCGCCTGCGTGAGCAGCTCGACCGCGCCCGCGGACCAGTCGACGTGGGTCGAGGGGCGGTCCACGTGCAGTGTCCTGGGCAGCTCCCCGTGCTGCATCGCCATGATCATCTTCATGACCCCGGCGACACCGGAGGCGGCCTGGGTGTGTCCCATGTTCGACTTGACCGAGCCGAGCGCGAGCGGCCGCTCGCGGTCCCGCCCGTAGGTGGCGAGGATGCTCTGCGCCTCGATCGGGTCGCCGAGCGGTGTGCCGGTGCCGTGCGCCTCCACGGCGTCGACGTCGCCGGCGGACAGCTCGGCGTTGGCGAGCGCGGCCCGGATGACACGCTGCTGGGACGGCCCGTTCGGCGCGGTGAACCCGTTGGACGCGCCGTCCTGGTTGACCGCGGACCCGCGGACGACCGCGAGCACCGGGTGCCCGAGACGGCGGGCGTCGGACAGCCGCTCCAGCACCAGGATCCCGGCGCCCTCGGACCAGCCGGTGCCGTCGGCGCCCTCGGCGAAGGCCTTGCAGCGCCCGTCGCGGGCCAGCCCACCCTGGCGGCTGAACTCGACCAGCGACCCGGGCGTCGACATGACGTTGACGCCGCCGGCCAGGGCCAGGGAGCTCTCGCCATTGCGCAGCGAGGCCACGGCGAGGTGCAGCGCGACCAGCGACGACGAGCAGGCGGTGTCGACGGTGAGCGCGGGGCCCTCGAGCCCGAGGGTGTAGGACAGCCGCCCGGACACGGCGCTGGCGGCGATCCCGGTGCCGACGTCGCCGGTCGCGTCGTCGAGCGAGCGGACCACCAGGTAGGCGTAGTCCTGCCCGTTGGTGCCGATGAACGCGCCGGTGCGGCTGCCGCGCAGCCCGGCCGCGTCGATACCGGCGCGCTCGATCGCCTCCCAGGCGGTGGTCAGCAGCAGCCGCTGCTGCGGGTCCATGGTGACGGCCTCGCGCGGCGAGATCCCGAAGAAGCCGGGGTCGAAGTCGGCGACCCCGTCGAGGAACCCGCCCTGCATGCTGATCTCGGTGTCGCGGGCGTCGGTGCCGCCGGCGTGCAGCGCGTCGAGGTCCCAGCCACGGTCGGTGGGGAACCCGGAGATCACGTCGGTGCCGGCGGCGACCATGTCCCAGAGCGCCTCGGGCGAGTCGACGCCGCCCGGGAACCGGCAGCCCATGCCGACGACGGCGATCGGCTCGGTGGCCGCGGCCTGGAGCATCCGGTTCTGCCGGCGCAGCCGGTCGGTCTCCTTCACCGCGGCGCGCAGCGCGGTGACGACGTCGTTGCCACCGGCGGTGCCGGACGCGTGCTTCTCGTTCATCGTCTGTTCCCTCACTCGCGCTACAGGTCGTCGGGCCGGCCGTCGAGCGCGGCCCGCACCAGGTCGTCGACGGACATCGCGTCGACCTCGCTGCCACCGGGACCGGCCCCGGTGTCGTCGTCGGCTGCGGTTTCCTCGCCCCGGCCGACGAGCCGCAGCAGCGGCTCCAGCACGCCGAGCTCGCGCAGCCGTTCCAGGGGCACGGTGGCCAGTGCTGCCCGGATCCCGGCCTCCTCGCCGTCGGCCCCGGTGTCGTCTCCGGCCAGCTCGTCGAGCAGGTACCGGGCGACGGCGGCGGGGGTCGGGTGGTCGAAGACCAGCGTGGCCGGCAGGCCCAGGCCGGTGGCGGCGCCGAGCTGGTTGCGCAGCTCGACCGCCCCCAGGGAGTCGATCCCGAGGTCACGGAAGGACCGTTCAGCCCCGACGTCGTCGCTGCCGGGATAGCCGAGGACCTGCGCGGCACGCGACCGCACCAGGTCCACGACCGTGTCCAGCCGCCGCGCGGGCGGCAGTGCCGCGAGCGTCGCGGCGAGGTCGTCCTCCGCCGCGCCGGGCCGGGTCCCGGCCTGGCCTGCGACGAGCTCGGCGTAGCCGGGGAACTCGCGCAGCAGCGGGCTGGGGCGGGTGCCGCCGAACGCGCCGGCGAACCGGTCGAGCTCGACCTCGGTGACGACCGCGGTCGGCGCCGTCCCCGCGATCAGGCGGAGCATGGTCTCGACCGCGAGCGCCGGGTCCATCGCACCGATCCCGGTGCGGCGGGCCGCGTCGTCGGCGGAGCCGGCCCCCGCCATTCCGCCGCCGCCCCAGACACCCCAGGAGATCGAGGTGGCGGCGTCGCCGCGGGCCCGGCGCTGCTCGGCGAGCGCGTCGAGCACGGCGTTGGCCGCGGCGTAGTTGGCCTGTCCGGGGTTGCCGACGGCCGAGGACGCGGAGGAGAACAGGACGAACGCGTCGAGGTCGAGGCCGCGGGTCAGCTCGTCGAGCAGCAGCGCCGCGGTGACCTTGGACCGGAAGACCTCCCGGTACCGCTCCGGGGTGAGGCGGTCCAGGATCCCGTCGTCGAGCACGCCCGCGGCGTGCACGACGCCGGTCAGCGGCCGGTCGGCCGGGATCGCCGCGATCACCGCGGACAGCTGCCCCCGGTCGGCGGCGTCACCGGCCACGACGGTCACACCCGCACCGAGTGCCTCGAGCTCGGCACGCAGCCCGTCCACGCCGGGCGCGTCCGGGCCGCGGCGGCCCAGCAGCACCAGGTGCCCCGCGCCGTCGGCGGCCAGCCGCCGGGCCACGTGCCCGCCCAGGGCGCCGGTGCCACCGGTGATCAGGACCGTGCCCGTGGTGGTCCAGGCGGCCGTGTCCTCGCGCGGCGGGGCCGGGACCAGCCGCCGCGCCAGGACCGCGGCGCCGCGGACGGCGACCTGGTCCTCGTCGTCGAGCCCGGCCAGTACCGCGCCGAGCGCGGCGGCGGCCCGCGGGTCGGGGTTCTCGGGCAGGTCGGCCAGGCCACCCCAGCGCTGCGGGTACTCCAGCGCCGCGACCCGGCCCAGGCCCCAGATCGCGGCCTGCAGCGGCCGTGCCGGGCGGTCGGTGGTCCCGGTGGAGACCGCGCCGCGGGTCAGGCACCACAGCGGGGCGTCGACGCCCGCGTCGCCGAGGGCCTGCAGCAGGCCGGTGGTGAGTCCGACCCCGTCGGGGACGTCGCCGGTGAGCTCGTCGCGCAGCGCGAGCAGCGACACGACCCCGGCGACCGGGGTCCCGGCGGGCAGCTGCGCGGTGAGTGCGGCGGCGATCACCGCGCGGTCGGTGGAGCCGGTCTCGACGGTCACGACGGCGGTGCCGATCCCGTCGAGCACCGTGGTCACCCACGGGTCGGCGGCGGTGCCCTCCGGGAGCACTGCCAGCCAGGTGCCCTCGGGGGTGCGGCGCCGCCCGGTCGCGGAGCCGGTCAGCCGCTTCCAGACGATCCGGTGCCGCCAGCGGGCCAGCCGGGCCTCCTGCGCCCGGCGGCTGCGCCAGTCCATCAGGGCCGGCAGCACCGCCGACAGCGCCGCGCCCTCGACGTCGAGCTGTGTCTCGAGTGCGGAGAAGTCCTCTTGCGCGACGGCCTCCCAGAAGGCGGCGTCGATCTCGTCGGGGGTGCCCGGGCCGGCGGGCGCGACCGCCCGGGTCTCCTGGCCGGGCATGACGTCCGGCCAGAACCGGTCGCGCTGGAACGGGTAGGTCGGCAGGTCGACCCGGCGGGTGTCGTGGCCGGCGAAGAACGCCTCCCACCGGGGGCCCGCGCCGTGGGTGTGCAGCCGGGCGAGCGCGGCGACCAGGGTCGCCTCCTCGTCGCGGTCGCGGCGCAGGGCGGGGACGGCGAGCGCGTCCGGCGCGCTGCGCGGCACGAGTGCCGACAGGACCGCGTCCGGCCCGAGCTCGAGGAAGGTGCTGACGCCGCGGGCGGCGAGTGCACGGACTCCGTCGGCGAACCGGACGGTGCCCCGGACGTGGCGCACCCAGTACTCCGCCGAGCAGAGCTCGTGCGCCGCGGCGACGGCGCCGGTCAGGTTGGACACCACCGGGATGCGCGGCTCGTGGTAGTCGAGCTCCTCGGCGACCGTGCGGAACTCGGCGAGCATCGGGTCCATCCGGGCCGAGTGGAACGCGTGGCTGACCTGCAGCCTGCTGGTGCGCCGTCCCTCGCCGGCGAGGACCGCCGCCAGGGCGGTCACCGCGTCGTCGTCACCGGACAGGACCACCGAGCCGGGCCCGTTCACCCCGGCGATCGCGACGCCGTCGGTGAGCAGCGGGGTCACCTCGTCCTCGTCGGCCTCGACCGCGACCATCGCGCCCCCGGCCGGGAGCGCCTGCATCAGACGGGCGCGGGCGGCGACCAGCCGGCAGGCGTCGTCGAGGTCGAGGACCCCGGCGACGTGCGCGGCGCTGATCTCGCCGATCGAGTGCCCGGCCACGAAGTCCGGGCGGACCCCCCAGGACTCGACGAGCCGGTACAGCGCGACCTCGACGGCGAACAGCGCCGGCTGGGTCGCCCCGGTCTCGGCGAGGGCGTCGGCGTCGGTCCCCCACATCGTGTCGCGCAGCGGCCGGTCGAGGTGACCGTCGAGCCGGGCGAGCACCGCGTCGACGGCGTCGGCGAACACCGGGTGCCGTTCGTACAGCTCGCGGCCCATCCCGAGCCGCTGCGCGCCCTGCCCGGAGAACAGGGCGGCGCTGCGGCCGCTGCGCTCCAGGCGGTGGGTCGCGACCTGCGGTGCGGTGTCGCCGTGGGCGACGGCGGTGAGCCCTGCGAGGAGCTCGTCGCGGCAGGTGGCGGTGACCGCGGCCCGGTGGTCGAACGTCGCACGGCTCGTGGCCAGGGCGCGGGCCAGGTCGCGCAGCCGCAGGTCCGGGTGCTCGCCGAGGTGGGCGACCAGCTCGTCGGCCTGGGCACGCAGCGCGGCCTCGGTGCGGCCGGACAGCAGGACCGCGACCGCGCCGGGGTCGTCGCGGGTGTCGTCGGCGCGCCGGACGACGTCGGCGTGCGGGGGCTGCTCCAGGATGGCGTGCGCGTTCGTGCCGCTCGCGCCGAAGGAGGACACCGCGGCCCGGCGCGGACGCCCGGTCTCGGGCCACCCGGTGGGCGCGGTGAGCAGCTGTGCGTCGCCCGCGGTCCAGTCCACGTGCGAGGACGGGTTCTCCGCATACAGCGAGCGCGGCAGCACGCCGTGCTCCATGGCGAGCACCATCTTGATGACGCCGCCGACGCCCGACGCGGCCTGGGTGTGGCCGATGTTCGACTTCAGCGAGCCGAGCAGCACCGGCCGGTCGCGGTCCTGTCCGTAGGTGGCGAGCAGGGCCTGGGCCTCGATCGGGTCGCCGAGGGTGGTGCCGGTGCCGTGCGCCTCGACGGCGTCGACCTCGCCCGGGGTGAGCCGGGCGTTGGCCAGCGCCTGGCGGATGACGCGCTGCTGGGCCGGTCCGCTGGGTGCGGTGAGGCCGTTGGAGGCGCCGTCCTGGTTGATGGCCGAGCCGCGCAGCACCGCGTGGACGCGGTGGCCGCGGCGGCGGGCGTCGGAGAGCCGTTCGACGACGAGCATGCCGACGCCCTCGGACCAGCCGGTGCCGTTCGCGTCGTCGGAGAAGGCGCGGCAGCGACCGTCCGGCGACAACGCGCCCTGCGCGCTGAACTCGACGAACCCGACCGGGGTGGCCATGACGGTGACGCCGCCGGCCAGCGCGATCGAGCACTCCCCCGCCCGCAGGGCCTGCGCCGCGAGGTGCAGGGCGACCAGCGACGAGGAGCAGGCGGTGTCCACCGAGACCGTGGGGCCCTGGACGCCGAAGGTGTAGGCGACGCGGCCCGACAGCAGGCTGGCGGACTGGGCGGTCTGCCACTGTCCCGCCTCGGCGGGCGGCCGGTAGTCACCGGAGCCGCCGCCGACGAACACGCCGTACTCGGCGCTGCCCCGCAGCGACGCCGGGTCGATCCCGGTGCGCTCCAGTGCCTCCCAGGAGGTCTCCAGCAGGATCCGCTGCTGCGGGTCCATCACCAGTGCCTCGCGCGGCGAGACGCCGAACGGTCCCGGGTCGAAGTCGGTGGCGTCGTGGAGGAAACCGCCCTGGGCCGTGGCGCTGCGGCCGGGGCCGTCACCGGCGAGGGTCTCCAGGTCCCAGCCGCGGTCGTCGGGGAACGCCCCGACGGCGTCGACGTCGTCGGCCATGAGCTGCCACAGGTCCTCGGGCGAGGCGACGCCCCCCGGGTACCGGCAGGCCATGCCGACGATGACGATCGGGTCGTCCCCGGTGGCGGACGCGGCGAGGGTGACGGGCTCGGCGGCACCGTCACCCCCGCCGAGCAGCTCGCCGCGCAGGTGCGCGGCCAGCGCAGCGGGATTCGGGTGGTCGAAGACCAGGGTGGCGGGCAGCGCGACACCGGTGGCGGCGGTGAGCTGGTTGCGCAGGTCCACCGCGGTGAGCGAGTCGAAGCCGAGGTCCCGGAAGGGCAGGTCGGGCTCGAGCGGCTCGCCGTCGGTCAGACCGAGCACCGTCGTCGCCTTCGCGGCGACGAGGTCGAGCAGGATCGTGTCCCGCTCCGCTTCGGGCTGCTCGGCGAGCCACTGCCCGTACCCGCTCGCGGCGGCCTCGCGGCCGGCCCGCTCGCGGGCCGCACCGGACAGCGCGGTGCGGGCCTCGGGCAGCGCGTCGAACAGGGTGGTGGCGCGGGCGTCGTGGTGGGCCGGGGCGAAGGTCTCCCAGCGCACGTCGGCCACGATCTCGGCGGCGGCACCGTCCGCGACGGCCCGGCCCAGCGCGGCCATCGCCGCGTCGCCGTCCATCGCGGGCAGGCCGTTCATCCGCAGGTGGGCCGCCGTCGAGCGGTCGGCAAGATCGGTCCAGGCGCCCCACGCGACGGCCGTCGCGGGGACACCGCGCCCGCGCAGGCTGCGGGCGACGGCGTCGAGGTGGGCGCCTGCGGCGGCCTCGACCGCCCGTCCGCGCACCCCCCAGACCCCGGCGATCGAGCCGAACAGGACGACCGCGTCGAGGTCGTGTGCGGTCGCGGAGCCGGTGAGCGCCGTGGCGAGGGCCTCGACGGGGGCGAGGACGTCGGCGAGGCCGGCGTCGCCGAGCGCCTCTCCGGCGTGGACGACCGCGGTCGGGGCGTCGGGGGCACCGTCGAGCAGCGCCGCGAGCGCGGCCGGGTCGGCGGGGTCGGCGTCGGACACGGTGACCGCGACGCCGAGGTCGGCCAGCTCGGCGGTGACGGCGTCGGTGTCGACCGACGCCGCGGCCGAGGGCGCGGTGAGCACCAGGTGCGTGGCGCCGTCGGCGG
>NZ_JAMXSG010000185.1:0-11856 GCF_024124365.1 Pseudonocardia sp. McavD-2-B | reverse complement strand
CGGCCAGCGCCAGCGCGCGGGCCCGCAGCGCGGCGGTCTGGTTGGTGAGCAGGCCGCGGGCGAGCAGGGCGCGCACGTCGGTCAGCCAGCGCACGACGGTCGGAAGGGTCATCAGCAGCAGGACGCCGAGCCCGGTGTTGAGCGCGACGTCGCCGAGGGTGGAGTCGATGCCCGTGATCGAGCCGAACAGGGTCCAGTTGTTCGGCCCTCGCGGCAGCGACCACTGCCAGAACACGTAGAACAGCCCGCCCAGGCCGGTGACCGACCACACCAGCGCGATCGCCGCGGTCACCGTCCGCACCGGCAGCGCGGTGACGGCGTGCGCGACGTCGCGCCAGCTCTGCGGGTCGGCCAGGGCCCGGAACAGCCGCCCCATCAGCGAGCGCCCGCGGTTGGGCCGGTAGTGGTGCGGCGGGAGCGGGCCGCCGGTCGCGGCCTCGGTGGCCCGGCGCTCCAGCTCGGCGAACCCGCGCGCCGCGGCCAGCAGCCCGACGGTGATCGGCAGCCCGATCCAGATCACGAACGTCCCCGCGCCCAGCACCAGCCCGACCAGGACCACGACCCCGCTGACGACCGCCAGCGGCAGCCCGGTCAGCAGGTAGGCCATCTGGGCGCCCAGCCGGGTGCGCCCCGGCCACGACGACGGCCAGCCCGGCGGGTGCGGCAGGTGCAGGCCGCCGTCGCGCAGCAGGTACTCGCGCAACGCGCCGTTGCCCCAGCCCTCCAGCGCGCGGACGAGGTGCGGGTCCAGGTGGCTGCCGCCCGGCTCGTCGGGGGCGGGGCGGGGGCGGGTGGCGAGGTCGCGGTCGGCCGGCTCCTCGGACATGCGGTCCTCCTGCTCGGCGCGGCACGGGTGCACCCCGAGGATAGGCGGTGACGAACACCCCGCCGGGGTCGCGTGGGACGGGGGCGACATGGTGAGCTACCCCTCGGTAACAGACGCGACGACGCGAGAAGGTGTGCCCGTGGACCCCGCCGACCTCACCGACGTCCTGGACTCCGTCCGTGACTTCATCCGCACCGAGGTGGTGCCGGAGGAGGAGCGGATCGACGCCGAGGACGCCGTCCCCGAGCGCATCGTCGCCCAGTGCAAGGAGATGGGCCTCTACGGCTTCACCATCCCCGAGCAGTACGGCGGCCTCGGCCTGACCGCCTCGCAGGAGGTCCGCCTCGCGTTCGAGCTCGGCTGGACGACCCCCGCGCTGCGCTCGCTGTTCGGCACCAACAACGGCATCGCCGGGCACGTGCTGCTGGAGGGCGGCACCGAGGAGCAGAAGAAGCAGTGGCTGCCCCGGCTCGCCTCCGGCGAGGTCACCGCCTCGTTCGGGCTGACGGAGGCCGACGCGGGCTCCGACCCCTCCTCGCTCACCACCCGGGCCGTCCGCGACGGCGACGGCTGGGTCCTCAACGGCTCCAAGCGCTACATCACCAACTCCCCCGTCGCCGACGTGATCATGGTGTTCGCGCGGACCGACCCGGACGCCCCCGGCAACCGCGGCATCTCCACCTTCCTCGTCCCGAAGGGCACCCCCGGCCTCTCGGTCGGGCCGAAGGACCACAAGATGGGCCAGTTCGGCGCCTGGACCGCCGACGTGTACCTCGACGACGTCCGCGTCCCGTTCGAGAACGTCGTCGGCGGCGAGGAGGGCATCGACAAGGGCTTCCTCGTCGCCGCGAAGTGCCTCGCCCACGGCCGGCTGCACATCGGCGCGGTCTGCGTCGGGATGGCCGACCGGCTGGTCCACGAGACCGTCGAGTTCGCCCGCACCCGCGAGCAGGGTGGCAAGCCGATCGCCCGGTTCCAGCTGGTCCAGGGCCTGGTCGCGGACTCGGTGACCGACGCCCGCGCGGGCCGCGGACTGGTCCTCGACGCCGCCCGCAGCTTCGACGACGGCACCGACATGGTCTCCGGGCCCGCTGCCGCGAAGTACTTCTGCTCGGAGATGGTGGGCCGGGTCGCCGACCGCGCGGTGCAGGTGCACGGCGGGGCGGGCTACATGCGCGGCGTCGCCGTCGAGCGGTTCTACCGCGACGCCCGGCTCTTCCGGATCTACGAGGGCACCAGCCAGATCCAGCAGGTCATCATCGCCCGCGACGCGCTCGGCCGCGCCGCCCGGGGCTGACCGCACCCCGCGCCCCACACCGCCCCCGCACCACTCCGCCCCCGCCCTCCGGGTAGCTCCCAGGGTCACTCTCGTAGCGCTCTAAGCCACGAAAGTGACACTCGGGGCAGCTCCGGGCGGGAGCGGCGCGAGGATGGTTGTCCACAGGGGAGGAAGTCGTCCCGGTTGCGGGGCCGGACGGGGGCACGCTGGTCGGGTGCCCCGACGCAGCGCTCCGTCACCCGCTGAGGTCCTGTCCGAGCTCCGCGAGCCCGTCGTCCCGGTCCGTGAGCTCGAGAGGCTGGGCCTGGACCGCCGGACGATCGCCCGCCGCTGCCGGCCGGGCGGGCCGTGGCGCAGTCTCTGTCCCGGGGTCGTCAAGCTGTCCAACGGCTCCGTGGTCCGTGACGACCGGCAGCGGGCAGCGCTGATCGTCGCCGGGCCGGACGCGATGCTGACCGGGCTCGACGCCTTGCACCTGCACGGGGTGCGCACCGCGCCGTCGCCCCACGGCCCGGTGCACGTGCTCGTCCCGCACGACCGTCGTCGCGGGAGGTGGTCGGTGGTGCGGACGGAACGGACGCGGCGTCTGCCGGTCCCGGGGGCACGCCGGCACCCGGTCGCACCGGTGGTCCGCGCTGCGGTCGACGCGGCTCGGTGCTCCCGCGATCGCGACTTCGTCCGGGACCTGTTCGCCGATCTCCTGCAACACGGGCACGGCACGATCGACGAGCTCCGGGAGGAGCTGGCTGTCTGCAGCAGCCGGGGAGTCGCCCTGCCCCGGGCGGTCCTCGGCGAGATGACCGCGGGGGTGCGCTCCGTGGCCGAGGCCAGGGCGCGGAAGCTGGTTCTCCGCAGCGGTCTGCCGGTGCCGCGGTCCAACGTCCGGCTGGCCGACCGGCGTGGCGTCCTGATCGCCGTCGTCGACTTCTGGTGGCCGGAGGCGGGTCTCGCCTGGGAGATCGACTCGATCGAGTTCCACCTCTCCCCGGAGGACTACGCCCGCACCGTGCGCAGGCGGGCCGCCCTCAGCAGGCACGGTGTCGTCGTGGTCCAGACGCTGCCGTCCGACCTGCGACGACGACCGGCCGAGATCGTCGACGAGCTACGTCGATGTCACGCCCGCGCTCTCGCCCAGCCCCGTCCCGACGTCGTCCACCTCGACGACGCCGCCTGAGCCGCGGGGCGGCCCCGGAGGTGCCCCCAGGGGAACTCTCGTAGCGCTCTAAGCCACGAGAGTTCCCCTGGGGGCAGGCCCGGAGGGCCGCGGACGTGAGAGGCAGCAGCCGGGACGACGAACGGCCCCGCCCGGGATCCCCGGGCGGGGCCGTCGTGTGCTGCGGTCGATCAGTGGGCGGCGGGGCCCCGGTGGTACTCGAACACCAGGCCGCCGACGGCGATCAGCACCAGCGTCATGCCGATGACGATCATCCAGGCGTACCAGAAGGCCACACCCAGGGCGGCGAAGGCGGCCGCGGCGGCCAGACCCAGCGGCCAGTAGCTGCCGGCGGAGAAGAAGCCCACCTCGCCGGCACCGTCGGACACCTCGGCCTCGGGGTTGTCCTCGGGGCGCTCCTCGAGGCGGCGGGAGACGAACCGGAAGTACGTGCCGACGATCAGCGACAGACCCGCGGTCAGCCACAGCGCGGTCACGCCGACGACCTCACCGGCGATGAACATGTACGCCAGCGCGGCCAGGATGAAGAAGCCGGTGACGATCTCGAAGAGCCGGGACTCGATCTTCATGGGGTGCGCGTCCTCCCTCAGCCCGTGACCTGCGCGGCCAGCTGGCCGCGGTCGGTCGAGAACGGCTGCGTACTGATCGCCTCCGGCGCGCACCACTCGCCACAGTTCAGCGCCTGCAGCGCCTCGCCGGTCGAGTAGGCCTGCCCGGTCTGCGGGTTGGTCTCCTTGCGGAGCTGGATGTACCGGTCGAACAGCGCGGGCTCCAGGGCACGCACCTCGAAGTTCATCTGGGAGTGGTACGTGCCGCACAGCTCGGCGCAACGACCGACGAACGCGCCCTCACGGTCGATCCGGTCGATGATGTAGCTGTTGTCCTGCTCGTTCCGCTCCGGGAACGGGAAGACGTCGCGCTTGAAGAGGAACTCCGGCACGTAGAACGAGTGGATCACGTCGGGCGAGCGCTGCGTGAACTGGATCGACCGGTCGGTCGGAAGGACCATGATCGGGATCGTGTCGCTCGTCCCCAGCGTGCTCACCGGGCGTCCGCCCTGGCCGGCCTCGTCGGGGTAGGAGAACTCCCAGTTCCACTGGAACCCGACGATGTCGACCCGCAGGTCGGCCGGGCCACCCGCGGTCGGGTTCTCCTTGTCGATGTAGTTCTGCACGTTCACCGTGAAGCCGAAGAGCACGGCCACGATGACGGTGGGGATCGCCGTGAAGACGAGCTCGACCGGCAGGTTGTACTGCGTCTGGCGCGGCAGCGAGCCGTCGTCGTCCTTGCGCTTCCGGTGCAGGATCATCGCCCAGAACATGGCGCCCCAGGTGATGACACCGACGACCAGCGCCGCGATCGCGGACCAGGTCCACAGGTTGCGCATCGACTCGGCTTCGGGAGTCACCCCCTCGGGCCACCCGAACCGGATGACCTCCTGGACCGAGCAACCGGCCAGAGCCGGAGTCGCCAGCAGGCCGACCACGGCCACCTTCGCCGCCCGGGCGATCCGGGAGCGGCCTTCGGTTCGGGCCACTGCACGCCGCCTTCCTGTCGTCTCCTGCGTACGCCGCACTGCCAGCACGTTCTTCCTTGCTCCGCCGTCACGACACCGCGGTCGAAGGGGATCATGTGCCACCCGTATGGAGCACCGTCTTCGACCTCGCGTAGAGCCTAGACGAACCCCGGTCGGGCCGCGCCCCCCGGGGGTTCCCGGACAGGGCGTGAACGTCGTCACCGCCGCAGGGGAAACAGGCAGTCTCGCAGCGGGAAGACCGTTTCGCACCGGGGCGCGCGAGACCCGTCCGGCTGACTCGGCATACTGATCGGTGTGTGCGGACTGCTGGGATTGCTGACCGCCGGGGCGGACGCCGCGACCCGGGTCGACCCGATCGCCGACGGGCTGCGCTGTGCGCGGCATCGGGGGCCCGACGAGAGCGAGACGTGGAACGACCACGACCTCGTCCTCGGGTTCAACCGGTTGTCGATCATCGACGTGGACCATTCCCACCAGCCCCTGCACTGGGGGCCGGTGCCGGGCGAGGACACCCGCTACACCATCGTCTTCAACGGCGAGATCTACAACTACCTCGAGCTCCGCGAGGAGCTGATCGAGACCTACGACGCGGCGTTCGCCACCGACGGCGACGGCGAGGTCATCGTCGCGGCGTTCCACTACTGGGGCCCCGACGCCGTGCAGCGCCTGCGCGGTATGTTCGCCTTCGCCATCTGGGACGTCGTGGAGCGCGAGCTGTTCCTGGCCCGCGACCCGTTCGGCATCAAGCCGCTGTTCCTGGCCACCACCCCGGTCGGCACCGCGTTCGCCAGCGAGAAGAAGTCGCTGCTGTCGCTGGCCGGTGAGCTGGAGATCGGGCTGGACCTGGAGCCGGCCGCGCTGCAGCACTACCTGACCCTGCAGTACGTGCCCGAGCCGATGTCGCTGCACCGGATGATCTCGCGCGTCGAGTCCGGCACGCACGTCACCGTGCGCCCCGGCGAGGAACCGCTGCACCAGCGCTACTTCGCGCCGAAGTTCATCTCGCTGCCCAGCCACGCCCCGGCCAGCGCCGAGGCGGAGGCGATCGTGCACGGCGAGATCGCCGACGTGCTGCGCGACTCGGTCGCCAAGCACATGCGGGCCGACGTCACCGTCGGTGCGTTCCTGTCCGGCGGGATCGACTCCACCGCGATCGCGGCGCTCGCCAAGGAGCACAACCCGAACCTGATCACCTTCACCACCGGGTTCGAGCGCGAGGGCTACTCCGAGGTCGACGTGGCCGCCGAGTCCGCCGCCGCGATCGGCGTGCGGCACGTGGTCCGCACCGTCAAGCCGGACGAGATGATGGAGGCCCTGCCGCTCATCATCTGGTACCTCGACGACCCGGTCGCCGACCCGGCGCTGGTCCCGCTGTGGTTCATCGCCCGCGAGGCCCGCCAGCACGTCAAGGTCGTGCTGTCCGGCGAGGGCGCCGACGAGCTGTTCGGCGGCTACTCGATCTACCGCGAGCCGCTGTCGCTGTCGCCGTTCGAGAAGGTCCCCGGCACGCTCAAGCCGCTCATGCGCCGGGCGTCGCGCAAGATGCCCGAGGGCATGCGGGGCAAGGACCTGCTGCGCCGCGGGTCGCTGTCGATGGAGCAGCGCTACTACGGCAACGCCCGCATCTTCCGCGACGACCAGCTGCACGAGGTCCTGCGCGGCTACGACCCGCGGGTGTCGCACCAGGACGTGACGGCGCCGCACTACTTCGCCAGCCACGACTGGGACCCGGTCGCCCGGATGCAGCACGTGGACCTGTTCACCTGGCTGCGCGGCGACATCCTGGTCAAGGCCGACAAGATGACGATGGCGCACTCGCTGGAGCTGCGGGTGCCGTTCCTCGACCCCGAGGTCTTCGACATCGCTTCGTCGCTGCCGCAGTCGCAGAAGATCACCCACGGCTCGAACGGCACCACGAAGTACGCGCTGCGCCGGGCCTGCGAGGGCATCATCCCGCCGCACGTGCTCAACCGGCCGAAGCTCGGCTTCCCGGTGCCGATCCGGCACTGGCTGCGCGACGAGATGTACGCCTGGGCGCGCGACATCCTGCAGAACTCCGGTGCCGGGCACCTGATCGACCTGCAGGCCGTGCACCGCATGCTCGACGCGCACCGCGAGGGCCCGGTCGACCACTCCCGCCGGATCTGGGCGGTGCTGGTCTTCCTGCTGTGGCACGGGATCTTCGTCGAGAAGCGGATCGTGCCGGAGGTCCCGACCCCGACCTACCCGGTCAAGATCTGAGCGGTCCCGCATGACGGACGGGCCGGCACCCCTGAGGGGTGCCGGCCCGTCGGCGTCCGGAGGGGGTCAGGCGGGCAGGACTGCGCGCAGCTCGTCGGCCGCGGCCTCGCCGAACGCGTCGGCCAGGCGGGTCAGCGCGGCGTCGCGGTCCCAGGTCCACTCCTGCGGGCCGTCGGACTCCAGCACGTAGGTCGCGATGAGCGCTCCCAGCTGCGCCGAGCGCTCGACCGACAGGCCGCCGCCGAGGGCGGTCAGGAACCCGGCGCGCCAGGCGTCGCCGACACCGGTCGGGTCGACCTGCTCGGTCGGCGCGACGACGTCGACGCGGGTCTCGGTGCCGTCGGACTCCACGATCACCGCGCCCTTCTCGCCGAAGGTGGTGATCCGGGTGCCGACCTTCGCGTCGACCTCCTCTGCGCTCCAGCCGGTCTTCTTGAGCAGCAACTCGTACTCGTAGTCGTTGGTGACCAGGTACGTCGCGCCCTCGATGAGGCGGCGGACCTCGGGGCCCTCCATCCGGGCGAGCTGCTGGGAGGGGTCGGCGAGGAAGGGGTAGCCCTGGGTGCGGCACTCGTCGGTGTGGCGCAGCATGGCCTCGGGGTCGCTGGCACCGATGAGCACCAGGTCGAACCCGCCGACGCGCTCGGCGATCGGGGCGAGCTCGATCTCCTTCGACTTGGCCATGGCGCCGGTGTAGAAGGACGCGATCTGGCGCATGTCGTCGTCGGTGGTGCAGACGAAGCGGGCGGTGTGGACGTCGTCGTGGGTGTGCACCCCGGAGGTGTCGACACCCAGGTCGTCGAGGACCTGTTTGTACTCGGCGAAGTCGGCACCGACGGCGCCGATCAGCACCGGGTTCTGGCCGAGCACACCGAGCGCGAAGGCGATGTTGCCGGCCACGCCGCCCCGGCGGACCGTCAGGTCGTCGACCAGGAAGCTGACCGAGATCCGGTCCAGCTGGTCGGCCAGGATCTGCTCGGAGAACTTCCCCGGGAAATGCATGAGGTTGTCGGAGGCGATCGAACCCGTCACGGCAATAGGCACACCGGGGACCCTACGTCACTCACGGCGAAGGGCCCCGCCGGAGATCACCGGCGGGGCCCTTCGGAGGTGCTGCTGTGCGACGTCAGTTGAAGCTGTCGCCACAGGCGCAGGAGCCGCCCGCGTTCGGGTTGTCGATCGTGAAGCCCTGCTTCTCGATGGTGTCGACGAAGTCGATCGTGGCGCCCTGCAGGTACGGGGCGCTCATCCGGTCGACGCCGACCTTGAGACCGTGGAAGTCACGGAAGAGGTCACCGTCGAGCGACCGGTCGTCGAAGAAGAGCTGGTAGCGCAGGCCGGCACAGCCACCGGGCTGCACGGCGATGCGCAGGTGCATGTCGTCGCGGCCCTCCTGCTCGAGCAGGGTGCGCGCCTTGACGGCAGCGGAGTCGGTCAGCTCCACGCCGTGCGTCTGCTCCGTGGTCGCGCCCGCGTCCAAGGTGTTGTCAACGGTCATGACTCTCCCAACAACGTGCGTGGTCCGCCCTGTTCCCACCGGGCGTCGGAATCCATAGTACGACGTCGGGCCGGTCCGCATCCGTGCGGAGACCGTGCGAATCGCCGACGGACGGGTGACGGGGCTCACCGGCTCCAGCGCGGTGCGACACGCTCCGCCAGGTCGGCGAGTGTCCCGGCCGGGTCCGCCATCGAGGCCTCCAGGCCGAACTCCTCCGCCACCCCGAACGCCGCGTCGACCCCGGCCGCCGCGGCCTCCCGGCGGCCCACACTGACCTGACCGGCCAGCACCACGCACGGCGTCCCGCGGTCGGCCGCACCCCGGGCGACGGCGGTGATCAGCTTCCCGCGCAGCGACTGCCAGTCGAAGCTGCCCTCCCCCGTGACGGCCAGGTCGGCGGCGTCCAGCTCGGCGTCGAGGCCGACCAGATCGCGGACCAGTCCGGCTCCGGACTCGACGCGCGCGCCGAGGGCGAGCAGCGCGGCGCCGAGACCACCCGCGGCGCCCGCGGCGGGCCGGTCGCGCACCTCGCGCCCGGCCAGGTCGGCGAGCACCCCGGCGAACACGGTCAGCGCGCCGTCCAGCTCGGCGACGGCGGCGTCGTCGGCGCCCTTCTGCGGACCGAACACGGCGGCGGCGCCATGCGGTCCGAGCAGGGGGTTGTCGACGTCGCTCGCCGCCACCAGGGTCATTCCACCCAGGTCGGGGGCCCCGTCGAGACGGGCACAGCAGTCCAGGGCCGCGCCGCCGGGCGGGAGCGGGAGGCCGTCGTCGTCGACGGGGACGGCGCCGAGCGCGGCCAGCAGACCGGCGCCGCCGTCGGTGGTGGCGGACCCGCCGAGCCCCACGACGGCGGTCGTGACGCCGGCGTCGCGGGCGGCGGCGAGCAGCTCCCCCACCCCGGACGTCGTCGCGGTGCGGGCGACCCCGGGGACCCGGTCCTCGCGCGGGACGTGGTGCAGCCCGCACGCCGAGGCGCACTCCAGGTAGGCCGTGTCGCCGACGCGCAGCCAGGACCCGGTCACCGGGTCACCGAGCGGACCGGTGACCTCCAGCTCGTGCACGGTCCCGCCGAGCGCGGTGTGCAGGACCTCCGCGAAGCCGGTGCCGCCGTCGGCGAGGGGGACGATCGCGACGTCGGCGCCCGGCACGCCGCGCCGCCAGCCCGCGGCGATCGCCTCGGCCGCCTCCCGTGCGCTGAGGGTTCCGCCGAAGGAGTCGGGAGCCACCACGATGCGCATGCGGGGCAGGCTAGCGGCGGCCCGTATTGTGGACACCTGTGAGGTTCCTGCGCCGCTCCGAGAGCTCCGACCAGGCCGGTCAGACGGCCGTCGAGTCCCCGGCGGGCACGGACGCTGCGGAGACGGAGGACGAGGGCGCGACCCGCTCGCGTCCCCACACCACCCCCGGCAAGGGCCGGGCGACACCGAAGCGCCGTGACGCCGAGGGCAGGCGGCGCGGTCCCGCGCCGCCCCCGCCGCGTACCCAGCGGGAGGCCGCGAAGCTGGCCCGCGCCACCCGGCCGTCGAAGGACGAGCGCCGGGCGAAGGCACTGGAGCGCCGCAAGCGGATGGACGCCGGCGACGACCGCGTGCTGCTCCCCCGCGACCGCGGCAAGGTGCGGGCGTACGTGCGCGACATCGTCGACTCGCGCCCGCACGTCATCGGGCTGTTCCTGCCGCTGGCCGCGCTCGTGCTGGTCGCCGCGCTGATCCAGAACCCGGTGATCCAGCAGTACGTCACGCTGTTCACGTTCCTGATGCTGATCGTGATGGTCGTCGAGGGCACGCTGCTGGGCATGCAGGTCCTGAAGAAGGCCCGCGCGAAGTTCCCCGACGAGGAGATCAAGGGCCTCGGCACCGGGTGGTACGCGTTCTCCCGCGCCACCCAGCCGCGCCGCATGCGCGTGCCCAAGCCGCGCGTCAAGCGCGGCGACACGGTCTGACACCGTCCCGGCGGGCCCCTGCTCTCAGAGCACGAGCGGCCCGCCGGGCAGGTCCAGCACGGCCTGCAGCGACGGCGTCTCCCCCGCGACGACCTCGGCCTCCCCACCCGCACCGACCGCGTCGAGCAGTGCGGTCACCCGCTCCGGCTCGGGGTGGGTCAGGCGCAGCGTGCGCAGGCTCGCCGGGACCGGCAGGTCGGACGACGGGTGCCGGGTGATGCCCCAGTCGATGAGGAACGGCAGCACCCCACCCGCGTCGTCGGGCGGGAACGCGAGCCGCCACGCGAGCAGCGTGCCGTCCGGGCGCCTACGGGACATGTCCCGGGCGGGTCCCGGGTCGTGCCCGGCGGCGCGGGCCGCGTCGAGCGCGGCGTCGAGGTCGTCGACACGCACCGCCCAGGTCACCAGCGCGGGTGCGGTCAGGGTGTCGATCCGGAACGGGCGCGGTGCGCCCGGCTCGTCCTGGGCGGGGTCGGGGCCGACGACCTCCAGGTACCGGCCCGGCCCGATCCCGGCCAGCCGGTTGCGGGTGCCGACACCGACGTGCGGCCCGCCCTCGAGCGTGTGGAGATGACGTCCGGCCAGGTCAGCGGCGGTGTCGTCGACGTCGGGGGTGGCCAGGACCAGATGATCGAGCACCTTCGCGACGCTACCGGGGACCGGTAGGACACGATGTGCGGCGTGACTCCTCCCGTCGAACTGCGGACGCTCGTCCTCGGGGGCACGCGCTCCGGCAAGTCGCGGCACGCCGAGGAACTGCTCGGCGACGACGCGGCGGTCCGCTACCTCGCGACCGGCCGGCGGATCCCCGGCGACACCGACTGGGACGCGCGCATCGCCGCGCACGCCGCCCGGCGTCCCGCCCACTGGACCACCGAGGAGGTCGGCGGCACCGAGCTGGCGACCGCACTCGCCCGGCCCGGCCCGGTGCTGGTCGACGACCTGGCGACCTGGCTGACCGGGGTCCTCGACGATGCCGGCGCCTGGGACGCCCCGGTCGTGCCCGCCACGGTCGACGCCGCCGTCGACGGCCTGGTCGCCGCGGTGGCCGCCGCGCCGGGACCGCTGGTGCTGGTCTCCGCCGAGACGGGGCTGGGAGTCGTGCCGGACACCCGCGCCGGGCGGCTGTTCCGTGACCGGCTGGGTGAGCTGAACGCCGCCGTCGCGCGGGTGTGCGACGACGTCGTGCTGGTGGTGGCGGGGCGGGCGCTCACCCTGCCGACTCCCGCCGTCACCGAGCCGGGCGCCGGTGTCGCCCCGACACCCGGCCCCACGGCGTCGGCCGCGGGGACACACGCCGGTCCCGTCCTGGCGGGCCCCGCCTCCGGGCTCGACGCAGCGGGAGCAGGCGCACCC
>NZ_JAMXSG010000184.1:0-11878 GCF_024124365.1 Pseudonocardia sp. McavD-2-B | reverse complement strand
GGCCCCGGCCGGGTCGGCCGCGGGCTCGGCGTCGTCGCGCGGGCCGGGGACGTGGTCGGCCGGGGCCGCCGTCGTCGACGGGTCGTGGTCGGCGTCGGTGGCGACGGTGCGGGCCTCGTCCTGCGACGGGGTGCGGTCGTCGGTGCTCACGAGTGGGAGCTCTCCTCGCTGGTCGTCGCTCGGTACTGCTCCGGTCCCACGGCGTGTACCGGGTGGCCGGCCCTGCGGGCCGGCCACCCGACGTGCACTACGCCTGCTGGCCCGGGTCCTCCTCGGTCTCCTCCGCGTTGCGGGCGACGGCCAGCAGCGTGGAGCTCTCGCCCAGGTTCATCAGGCGGACTCCCTTCGTCTGCCGGCCGGCCTTCCGCACCTCGCGGGCGGAGGTCCGGATGACCCCGCCGGTGGAGGTGATCGCGTACAGCTCGTCGTCGATGCCGACGATGAGCGCACCGACCAGCGTGCCACGGCGACGGTCGTACTGGAGGGTCAACACTCCCTTCCCGCCACGGCCCTGAACGGGGTAGTCCTCGATCGGGGTGCGCTTGGCGTAGCCACCGGTGGTGGCGACGAGCAGGTAGGTGTCGGAGCGGATCACGCCGAGGGCCAGCAGCTTGTCGCCCTCGTTGAACCGCATCCCCAGGACGCCGGAGGTGGCGCGGCCCATCGGGCGCAGCGCGTCGTCGGACGCGGTGAACCGGATGGACTGGCCCTCGGCGGACACGAGGAGCAGATCGTCGTCACCCGAACAGAGGACGGCGCCGACCAGCTCGTCGTCGTCGCGCAGGTTGATGCCGATGAGGCCGCCGGCCCGGTTGGAGTCGAAGTCGGTCAGGCGCGACTTCTTCACCAGGCCGTTGCGGGTGGCCAGGACCAGGTACGGCCGCGCCGAGTAGTCCTTGATCTGCATGACCTGGGCGATCTCCTCCTCCGGCTGCAGGGCCAGGAGGTTCGCCAGGTGCTGGCCGCGCGCGGTGCGGTTGGCCTCGGGCAGCTCGTAGGCCTTGAGCCGGTAGACCCGCCCGCGGTTGGTGAAGAACAGCATCCAGTCGTGCGTGGAGCACACGAAGAAGTGGTTGACGATGTCGTCCTGCTTCAGCTGCGCCCCCTGCACGCCCTTCCCGCCGCGCTTCTGGGCGCGGTACAGGTCGGTCTTCGTGCGCTTGGCGTAGCCGGTGCGGGTGATCGTGACGACGACGTCCTCGACCGCGATCAGGTCCTCGTCGGTGACGTCGCCGTCGTAGCCGACGATCCGGGTGCGACGGTCGTCGCCGTGGGCCTCGACCAGCTCGGCCAGCTCGTCGCGGATGATCTGCCGCTGGCGCTCCGGACGGGCCAGGATGTCCTGGTAGTCCGCGATCTCGCGCTCGATCTCGGCGAGCTCGTCGACGATCTTCTGGCGCTCCAGCGCGGCCAGGCGCCGCAGCTGCATGTCCAGGATCGCCTGGGCCTGGATGTCGTCGACGTCGAGCAGGTCGATCAGGCCGGCCCGGGCGACGTCGACCGTGGCCGACGCCCGGATCAGGGCGATGACCTCGTCGAGCGCGTCCAGTGCCTTGACCAGACCACGCAGGATGTGGGCCCGCTCCTCGGCCTTGCGGAGCCGGTAGCGGGTCCGCCGGACGATGACCTCGATCTGGTGCCGGACGTAGTGCCGGATCATCTGGTCGAGGCGCAGGGTGCGCGGCACGCCGTCGACGATCGACAGCATGTTCACACCGAAGCTGTGCTGCAGCTGGGTGTGCTTGTACAGGTTGTTCAGCACGACCTTGGCGACCGCGTCGCGCTTGAGCGTGACCACGATCCGCATGCCGATACGGTCCGAGGACTCGTCGACGATCTCGGAGATACCGGCGATCTTGCCGTCGCGGACCATGCCCGCGATCGACTCGATCAGGTTGTCCGGGTTGACCATGTAGGGCAGCTCGGTGACGACCAGGGTGGTGCGACCCTTGGCGTCCTCCTCGACCTCGACGACGGCCCGCATCCGGACCGAGCCGCGCCCGGTCCGGTAGGCGGACTCGATGCCGTCGCGCCCGACGATGAGGCCGTGGGTCGGGAAGTCCGGCCCCTTGATGCGCTCCATGAGCGCTTCGAGCAGCTCGTCGTCGGTGGCATCGGGGTTCTCCAGGCACCAGGCGACGCCGGCGCCGACCTCGCGCAGGTTGTGCGGCGGGATGTTGGTCGCCATGCCGACCGCGATGCCGGAGCTGCCGTTGATGAGCAGATTCGGCACCCGCGACGGCAGGACGACCGGTTCCTGGGTCTTGCCGTCGTAGTTGTCCAGGTAGTCGACGGTCTCCTCGTCGATGTCCTGGAGCATCGCCATCGCCAGCGGCGAGAGCCGGCACTCGGTGTACCGCATGGCCGCGGCCGGGTCGTTGCCACGCGAGCCGAAGTTGCCCTGCCCCTGGATCAGCGGGTAGCGCATCGACCAGGGCTGGGCCAGCCGCACGAGGGCGTCGTAGATCGCCGAGTCGCCGTGCGGGTGGTAGTTGCCCATGACGTCGCCGACGACGCGGGCGCACTTGACGAAGGAGCGGTCGGGCCGGAAGCCGTTCTCCCCCATCGAGTAGAGGACGCGGCGGTGGACCGGCTTGAGACCGTCCTCCACCAGCGGCAGCGCCCGCCCGACGATCACGCTCATCGCGTAGTCGATGTACGAGCGCTGCATCTCCTGCTGGATGTCGACCGGTTCGACCCGGCCCCCACCCTCTCCGCCGCCTGCCGCGGGGGCGGCGGGGTCGATCGTGTCCGTCACGAAGTCTCCTCGTGCGTGTTCATACGTGCGTCTGGATCAGATGTGTGGATCAGACGTCCAGGAAGCGCACGTCCTTGGCGTTGCGGGTGATGAAGGACCGGCGGGACTCGACGTCCTCACCCATCAGCACCGAGAACAGCTCGTCGGCGGTGGCGGCGTCGTCCAGGCTCACCTGCAGCAGCAGCCGGTTCGTCGGGTCCATCGTGGTCTCCCACAGCTCCTTGGCGTCCATCTCGCCGAGACCCTTGTAGCGCTGCACGCCCTGGTCCTTGGGGAGCTTCTTGCCCGCGGCCCGGCCGGCCTCGATCAGACCGTCGCGCTCGCGGTCGGAGTAGGCGTACTCCGGCTCGGCCCCGCGACCGGACCACTTGAGCTTGTACAGCGGCGGCTGCGCCAGGAACACGTGCCCGTTCTCGATCAGCGGGCGCATGAAGCGGAACAGCAGCGTGAGCAGCAGCGTCCGGATGTGCTGGCCGTCGACGTCGGCGTCCGCCATCAGCACCAGCTTGTGGTACCGCAGCTTGGCCAGGTCGAAGTCGTCGTGGATGCCGGTGCCCATCGCGGTGATGATCGACTGGACCTCGGTGTTCTTGAGGACGCGGTCGATCCGGGCCTTCTCGACGTTGATGATCTTGCCGCGGATCGGCAGGATCGCCTGGTGCATCGAGTCGCGGCCGGCCTTCGCCGAGCCGCCCGCGGAGTCACCCTCGACGATGTAGAGCTCGCAGCTCTCCGGGTCGCGCGAGCGGCAGTCCGACAGCTTGCCGGGCAGACCGCCGATGTCGCCGGCGCTCTTGCGCCGCACGAGCTCGCGGGCACGGCGCGCGGCCAGGCGGGCCTGGGCCGAGGAGACCGCCTTGGTGACGATCGTCTTCGCCTCGGTGGGGTTGCGCTCGAACCAGTCGGCCAGCCACTCGTTCGACACGCGCTGGACGAACGACTTGACCTCGGTGTTGCCGAGTTTGGTCTTGGTCTGGCCCTCGAACTGCGGCTCGGAGACCTTGACCGAGACGATCGCCGCGAGGCCCTCGCGGATGTCGTCGCCGGACAGCGCCGGGTCCTTCTCCTTGATGAGCTTCTTGTCGCGCGCGTACTTGTTGACCGTCGCGGTCAGCGCGTGGCGGAAGCCCTCCTCGTGGGTGCCGCCCTCGTGCGTGTTGATCGTGTTCGCGAAGGTGTAGACCGACTCGGAGTAGCCCGAGTTCCACTGCATCGCGACCTCGACCTGGTGGCCGGGGCCCTCGCCGGTGTAGCTGACGATCTTGCGGTGGATCGGGTCCTTCGACTTGTTCAGGTGCGCGACGAAGTCCTCCAGCCCGTTCGGGTAGTGGAAGACGTACTCCTTGGGCTTGGCCACGTAGCCCTCGGCATCGGGCTCGGCGTCCGCGTCGATCTCCGGGACGGGCGCCTCGATCGGGTTGCCGTCGGAGTCGACCGCGTCCGACGACGGGACACCCGCCGGCTTCTCCGGCCGCCGCTCGTCGCGCAGGACCATCGTGAGGCCCTTGTTCAGGAACGTCTGCTCCTGCAGCCGGCGACGGATCGTCTCCAGCGTGTAGCTGGTCGTCTCGAAGATCTTCGGGTCGGCCCAGTAGGTGATCGTGGTGCCGGTGTCGGACTTCTTCGTGGTGCCGGCCTCGACGAGCTCGCCGGGCACGGCGTACTCGTAGTGCTGGCGCCAGATCTGGCCGTCGCGGCGGACCTCGACGTCGAGCGCGGTGGACAGCGCGTTCACGACCGAGACGCCGACACCGTGCAGACCACCGGACACGGCGTAGGACTTGTCGTCGAACTTCCCGCCGGCATGCAGGCTGGTGAGGACGACCTCGAGGGTCGGCTTCTTCTCCACCGGGTGCATCTCGACGGGGATGCCGCGGCCGTCGTCCTCGACGCGGATGCCGCCGTCGGACTGCAGGGTCACGACGACCTTCGTGGCGTGACCGGCCATCGCCTCGTCGACCGAGTTGTCCACCACCTCCCAGATCAGGTGGTGCAGACCCCGCTCACCGGTCGAGCCGATGTACATGCCGGGCCGCTTGCGGACCGCCTCCAGGCCCTTGAGGACCGTGATGGACGACGCGCCGTAGGCGTTGTTCGCTGCCTTGTCGGAAGCCACGGGTAGCTGCTTCTCCTCGCCACGTGAACCGCCCGCGCGACGCGCGCACCACCGGTGCGACGACGACGGAACGGTTCCACCGACCGGGCGCTCTGGTCATGTCTTGGGGAGCCACCCGGGAAACACCTGTCGATCCTACCCGTCGGGACCGACGGAAAGGCGGGAAGGACCCACCCAGAAGCGTCACAGACGGGCGAACGGCGTCCGGTGCGGGATCGAACGTGCCCCTACGGGGTCGAGCGGACCGGCGGCCGTGTCATCCCGCGCTCACCGCCGACGAGAGGCACGGGGCCGGTGGGGTGCGGCTCCTCACCCGATCCGGCCCTCCACGGCCCCCGGGGCGACGTGACGCGCCCACAACGTGCACCCCGGCGCCCACCACCCGTTCGGCGGCACCCGCCCCCCTGCCCGGTGCCCCCAGGGGAACTTTCGTGGCTTAGAGCGCTACGAGGGTTCCCCTGGGAGCACGCCGGGGCGGTGCCCGGGCGGAGCGGGAGGCAGGGTGCGGGTCATCCGTAGGTGTCGCGGGGGCCGCGGCCGCGGACGTGCCGCGGACCGTGCCGCCAGCTCGGCCCGCTCGGCCCGACGACCCGGATCCGGCGCACGACGTCAGGCCCGACCGCGGCGGCGAGCCGGGTCAGTAGCTGACGCTGCAGGGTCCGCAGCTGGGTGGCCCACGCCGTGGACTCGGCCTGCAGGGTCAGCTCGCCGTCGCGCAGCGAGACCGGTGTGCAGTGGTCGGCGACGTCCGGCCCGACCAGCTGCGGCCACCGGCCGAGGACGGTCGCGTCGGTCAGCCGGTTCGACCAGCCGCGGTCCACCGACACCCGCGACACCAGACGTCCGAACGGCTGCGGGTCCCGGTCATCGGGCCCCGCCCCCGACCAGCGACGACGGCGCCCCCGCCCGGAGACCACACGCAGCTTGGGCCGGTCGGCCCGGGCCCGCTCCTCGGCCTTGCGGGCCGAGGCCTCGCGGGCCGCGCGCAACGCCTCGCGCGCGAGGTCGGCCCCGCGCAGGTTCGCGCGGTCGCCGGCGAGCAGGTCACCCTGCTCCCCCGGGACACCACCGCCCGGGACGTCCCCGCCCGTGACCGCGTCGTGACCGGGTCCGGTGTCGTGTCCGTCCCCAGGCGCGGCGCCGTCGCTGCCCGGTCCCCGGCGTCCTGTCCTCCGGTTTCCGCTTCCGGAACGGCGTCCGTCCCCCGGTGCTCCTGAGTTATCCACAGTATCCACAGCCTTGTCCCCAGTATGCCGTGACACGTTCGAGACCTGCCGGGGCGATCACGCGGGCACCTCGCCGTCGCGGCTCACCTTCCGGTCGCCGACGGCGAACCGGACCCCGTCCAGCTCCGCGGGCACGTCCTCGGCCACCGCGGCGGTCACCAGGACCTGCTCGGCGTCGGCCACCAGTCCGGCCAGCGCGCGGCGGCGGGCCGAGTCCAGCTCGGCGAAGACGTCGTCCAGCACGAGGACCGGCTCGACGTCGTCGGCGTGCAGCAGGCGGTAGGACGCCAGCCGCAGCGCCAGCGCGAACGCCCAGGACTCGCCGTGGCTGGCGTAGCCCTTCGCCGGTCCCTCGCCCAGGGCGAGGTCCAGCTCGTCGCGGTGCGGGCCGACCAGGCAGACCCCGCGTTCGACCTCCTGGGACCGCACCTCGGCCAGCCGGTCGAGCAGCAGCGCCTCCAGGTCCCCGGTCGTCGACGGCAGCTCCGCGACCCCCGCCGTCCCGAGGCTGGACCGGTAGTCCAGGCCGATCGGGTCCGACGACGGCGCGATCGCCGCGAACGCCTCGCGGGCGTAGGGCGCCAGCGCGACGACGAGCTCGCGCCGCCCGGCCAGCAGCGCCGCGCCGGTACGGGCGAGATGCCCGTCCCAGACCTCCAGCGTCGCCAGGTCGTCGGGCAGCTCAGGGTCCGCGGCCACCGGCGCCCGGGACCGGCCGCGGGCCCCGCGCAGTGCCGGCTTCGCGGACTTCAGCAGGGCCGAGCGCTGGCGCAGGACCTTGTCGTAGTCGGCGCGCACGCCGGCGTAGCGCGGGAACCGCGCGACGAGCAGCTCGTCGAGGAAACGCCGGCGCTCCGACGGGTCGCCCCGCACCAGCGCCAGGTCCTCCGGCGCGAACAGCACGCTGCGCAGGATCCCCAGGACGTCGCGCGGCCGCGAGACCGGTGAGCGGTTGACCCGCGCCCGGTTCTGCTTCCCGTTGTTGATCTCCAACTCGACGCCGAGTTTCCGGCCGTGGTGGTGCACCTCACCGCGGACGACGGCCTGCTCGGCCCCGCGCCGGATCAGCGGCGTGTCGGAGGAGACCCGGTGCGAGCCGAGGGTGGCGAGGTAGCCGATCCCCTCGACCAGGTTGGTCTTGCCGACGCCGTTGGACCCGACCAGCACGGTCACGCCGGGGTCGAGCTCCAGCTCGGCCTCCGGCCAGGACCGGAAGTCGGTGACCGAGAACCGCCTGAGGTACACCGCCTGGTCACCCTTCCCGTCCGGCTCGGCGCCGGGTCACTGCTGCGTCGAACCGCCGCCGGACGACGGTCCCGCCTTGTCGCCCGGGGCACCGGCCGGCCCGGACTTCTTCACCGCGTGCCCACCGAACTGCTGGCGCAGCGCGGCGACGGCCTTCATCGCGGGCGACTCGGCCTGCCGGGAGGAGAACCGGGCGAACAGCGCCGCGGAGATGACCGGCAGCGGCACCGCGTGCGCGATGGCCTCCTCGATCGTCCAGCGGCCCTCGCCGGAGTCGTCCACCCAGCCCTCGAGCTGGTCGAGACGGGGGTCCTCCTTGAGCGCGTCGACCAGCAGGTCGAGCAGCCAGGAACGGACGACGGTGCCGCGCGACCAGGCCTGGATCACCCCGGGCACGTCGGTGATCAGCTCGCTGGCCTCCATCAGCTCGAAGCCCTCGGCGTAGGCCTGCATGAGGCCGTACTCGATGCCGTTGTGGACCATCTTCGCGAAGTGGCCCGCGCCCACCGGCCCGGCGTGCGCGAACCCCTCCTCGCGCATGCCCTCGGGGCGCAGCGCGTCGAAGACCGGCATGGCGCGCTCGATGTGTTCGGGCTCGCCGCCCGCCATCAGGCCGTAGCCGTTGTCCTTGCCCCAGATCCCGCCGGAGACGCCGCAGTCGACGTAGCCGATGCCGTGCGCGTCGAGCAGCGCGGCGTTGGGCTGGTCGTCGGTGTAGCGGGAGTTGCCGCCGTCGATGACCAGGTCACCGGGCTCCAGCGTGGTCGCCAGCGTGGCGACGGTGTTCCGGGTCGGCTCGCCGGAGGGCACCATGACCCACACGACGCGCGGCGCGGCCAGCGCACCCGCGAGCTCCGCGAGCGAGGCCACGTCGCTGACCTCCGGGCGGGGGTCGTAGCCGACCACCTCGTGCCCGGCGGCCCGCAGCCGCTCCCGCATGTTGCCGCCCATGCGGCCGAGTCCGATCATGCCGATCTGCACGGCAGTGGCCCCCTTCGCGTCCGTGCCGCCGGCATGCCCGCAGGGCACCGGTGGCCCTCGTCGATCACACCGCGGACGAGTCTTCCCCCTCGCCGGGACGTCCGCCCGGCGGGGGGTCAGCCGGGCAGCCGGACCGGCATCAGCAGGTGCAGGTAGCCGGACTTCTCCGGCGACGGCGCCTCGCCGGCGTCGTCGGTGGCGGGCTTGGGCACCGGGCGGACCAGCGCGGGCCGGTTCGGCGTGGTGAACGTCAGCTGGGCGCGGTCGGTGTGCAGCGCGCCGAGGGCGTCGAGCAGGTAGCCGGGGTTGAACGCGATCGTCAGCGGGCTGCCGTCGAGTGCGCAGGGCAGCTCCTCCTCGGCGGACCCGACGTCGTCGCCACCGGCGGCCAGGCGCAGCCCGTCCTCGCCGAACTCCATCCGGATCTGGGCGACCCGGTCCGCGACGAGCGAGACACGCTTGATCGCCTCGACCAGCAGCGCCACGTCGAGTTCGACCGCGGTGGTGTGCTCGGCCGGGATCAGCTGGCGGAAGCGGGGGAACTCGGCGTCGAGCAGCCGACTGGTGGAGCGGCGGCCGCCGCCGGTGAGCCCGAGCATCCCGTCCCCGGCCGACAGCGCGATCTCCACGGTGCCGGACCCGGCGAGGGTCTTGGCGACCTCGGCGAGGGTCTTGGCCGGGATCAGCACCGCGGTCGAGATCGAGGCGTCCTCCGGGGACCACTCGAGCTCGCGGACGGCGAGCCGGAACCGGTCGGTGGCCGCGAGCGTCAGCTGCGAGCCCTCGATCTCGAGCCGGATGCCGGTCAGCATCGGCAGTGTGTCGTCCCGCCCGGACGCGACGGCGACCTGGGCGACGGCGGCGGCGAGCGCGTCGGCGGCGACCGACCCGGCGCGCTGCGGCATGTCGGGCAGCTGCGGGTAGTCCTCGACCGGCATCGTCGGGAGGCTGAACCGGGAGTTGCCGCAGTTGATCGTGGCGCGGGAGCCGTCGACGGTCAGGTCGACCGGCTTGGACGGGAGCGCCCGGGTGATGTCGGCCAGCAGCCGCCCGGAGACGAGCGTGCGGCCCGGCTCCCCGACCGTCGCGTCGAGCTCGACGCGCGCCGAGGTCTCGTAGTCGAAGCCGGAGACGGTCAGCTTCTCGCCGGACTCGCCGTCGGACTGGATGAGGACCCCGCCGAGCACGGGCACCGGCGGACGAGCCGGGAGGCTGCGCGCCACCCAGGCGGCCGCGTCCGCGAGGACGTCGCGTTCGACCCGGAACTTCATCTGGAGACCTTCCCCGGTAGCGCCCGGCTCGGACCACGGCGCGGGGCCGGGTCGTCGACGGGACGGCGGTGCGGCGGCGGGCCGGTTCGTCCTCCGGGTCCGGCCGGCGCCGTGGCCCGGAGGGGCTGCGGAGCGGAGTGGCCGGAACGGGATCGGAAGCCGGGGTTCGCCGGGACGCTCACGGTAGAGCCTCGCCCCGACAGTTTCCACGCCACCCCGGTGCCCGTTCGGTGTCCCCGTCCGTGACCCCCGTCCGGGGGTCGGTCCACACAGGTGTTCTTGGGAAGAAGAGATAGAGAGAGACAAACCGTCGTAGTACTAAGTCCTGTGCACAGTGTGGATGGAGCGCATCCCCGCTGGTCAGCAGGCCGCGTCGGCTGGGGATGCGGCGGTGGGGGCACCCGTTGACAGGTCGGTGGAGCGGTGGACCGACGGCGTCGACCCCCATCCGTCCCCGGTTCATCCCGGGTTCACCACAGAGTTGTCCACGGATCCCGGGCAATCCGTCCACGGGGCTGCGACGATCCATCCACAGAGTTGTCCCCAGATGTGGGTGGAAACGTGGTGGATCGTGGACCCAGGGTGATGGCGGGCACACGCCGTTCGGCACTCCCGCGTTGCACGATGAACCCACAGACGTCCCACCCGTCACAGGAATGTCGACGGAGCGTCACCAGCGGGTGAGCGCAAGCGATCACCGGGACGAGTGGTGAAGCGCCGAGTGCCCACTACCGGACGACGAACGGGAGTGGTGGGACCGACACGCGGGTGACGCCACGCCGGACCTGATCGGCACCACGCCGGACGGTCCCGGTGTCCCGGGCGTCCGCGGCGGCGGGGGTGCCGATCACCCGGGGACGGCCCGCAACGCGCCGCAGCGGCGATCTGGGGGCCGTGGCCCCTGTGGGTTGCACGGGATCGGTCCCGGTGCGCGCGGTGACCGCCGAGAACGCGTCCTGCCTGGTCACGGTGGGGCCTGCCGGAGCTGTGGAGAAGCGGTGCGACCGGTGGACAACCCGCCTCGGCGGGCCACCGGCGAAGATCAGTGCCGGGCGCGCAGTTTGATCCGCGCGGTCAGCTCCTGCACCTGTTCGAAGGTCTTCCGCCGGAGCGAGATCTCGTTGCGGATCTTCTTGTCGGCGTGCATGACGGTCGTGTGGTCCCGGCCGCCGAAGGTCTGCCCGATGCGCGGCAGCGACAGGTCGGTCAGCTCGCGGCACAGGTACATGGCGATCTGGCGGGCCTGGGCGAGCGCCTTCGTCTTGCCGGGCCCGGACAGCTCGTCGAGCGTGAGGCCGAAGAACTCGGCGGTGACCGCCATGATCGTCGGCGCGGTGATCTCCGAGGCCGCGGAGTCCGGGATCAGGTCGCGCAGCACGATCTCGGCGAGCTGGGTGTCGACGGCCTGCCGGTTCAGCGACGCGAACGCCGTGACCCGGATCAGCGCGCCCTCGAGCTCGCGGATGTTGCGCTCGATCCGCTCCGCGATGAACTCCAGGACCTCACCGGGGACGGCGAGCCGGTCCTGCGCGGCCTTCTTCCGCAGGATCGCGATCCGCGTCTCCAGCTCGGGCGGCTGGATGTCGGTGATCAGACCCCACTCGAACCGCGTGCGCATCCGGTCCTCGAGGGTCTCGAGGCGCTTGGGCGGCCGGTCGGAGGAGACGACGATCTGCTTGTTCGCGTTGTGGAGGGTGTTGAAGGTGTGGAAGAACTCCTCCTGCGTCCCCTCCTTGCCCTCCAGGAACTGGATGTCGTCGACCAGCAGCACGTCGACGTCCCGGTAGCGGCGCTGGAAGGCGACCTTGCGGTCGTCGCGCAGGGAGTTGATGAAGTCGTTCGTGAACTCCTCGGTACTGACGTACCGGACCCGCATCCCGGGGAACAGCCGCTGGGCGTAGTGCCCGACGGCGTGCAGCAGGTGGGTCTTGCCCAGCCCGGACTCGCCCCAGATGAACAGCGGGTTGTACGCCCGCGCCGGCGCCTCGGCCACCGCGACCGCGGCGGCGTGGCTGAACCGGTTCGAGGCACCGATGACGAAGGTGTCGAAGGTGTAGCGCTCGTTGAGCCGGGTCTGCGACCGCGGCGCGACCGGATCGCCCGCCTGCGGCGCGGTGTAGGCCGGCCACGAGGTCTGGCCCTCGCGTGAGCCCGGCTCCGGGCGCCCGGTGGGCTGCGGCGCCCACCCCCCGGACGACGACGGCGCCGGCTCGGCCGACCAGCCGCGGTCGATGCCCGACGGGCCGGCGTCGTCGCGGCGGGCCCCGTCGGCGAAGCCGTT
>NZ_JAMXSG010000183.1:0-11958 GCF_024124365.1 Pseudonocardia sp. McavD-2-B | reverse complement strand
CCCGGCCCGGCGCGCACCGCGCCCCGGCCCCCGACGAGACCGTCCGCATCCGGGTCCGCGACGCCGTCCCGCGCGCCCCCGTGGACCCCGTGCCGCCGGCCACCGCCCCGGACGGCCCCTGGCACGGGCCGCTGTCGCGGCGGCTCGAGCAGCACTTCGTCTACAACACCCTCAACACCATCGCCTCGCTGGTGCGCACCGACCCGCCACGGGCCCGGGAGCTGCTGCTCGGCTTCGCCGACCTGTCCCGGGCCGCGGACCGGGCCGGGGAGCCCTCGATCCGGCTCGACGAGGAGCTCGCCGCCGTGCGGGCGTACCTGCAGATCGAACGGACCCGCTTCGGCGCCCGGCTGACCACCGAGCTCGACGACCCGTCCGGGGCCGGTGTCGACCCGTCGTCGGCGGTGCCGCCGCTGTCGGTGCTCGCCGCGGTCCGCCGCGGGGTGGCCGAGGAGATCGAGCCGCACAGCGCGGGCGGCGCGGTCCACGTGCGGCTGGACCCGGACGCCCCCGACGGGCCCGCGGCCCGGGTGGAGGTCCATCCGGCGGGCCCGGCCGAGCGGCCCGCCCGCGCCCCGCTCGTCCTGTTGGTCCTGCCGCTGGGCGTGCCCGTCGTGTGACACCCGCCGGCGGGGGAGTGGCGTGCACCGCCCGGGGCGACGGACCTTCATCGATCCGGATAGCGTGCGCGCCATGCTGGGGCTGCCCGACGGCACACGCGCGTGCCTGTTCGACCTGGACGGCGTACTCACCGACACCGCGAGCGTCCACGCCGCGGCGTGGAAGCAGATGTTCGACGAGTACCTCCGTTCCCGCGACGGTGACGGGTACACCCCGTTCGACGTCAACGCCGACTACGGTCCGTACGTCGACGGGAAGCCCCGTCTCGAGGGGACCCGCAGCTTCCTCGCCTCGCGCGGGATCGAGCTGCCCGAGGGGTCCCCGGACGACACCGCGGACACCGAGACCCTGTGGGGCCTGTCGACCCGCAAGAACGACCTCGTGCAGGAGCGGATCCGCACCGACGGAGTCGAGGTCTACCCGGGGTCGCGCCGCTACCTGGAGGCGGTGAAGGACGCCGGGCTCACCACCGCCGTCGTGTCCTCCAGCGCGAACGCCGAGCAGATCCTGCGGGTCACCGGGCTCGAGACCTTCATCGACCACCGCGTCGACGGCGTCACCGCCCGCGAGCGCGGCCTGCCCGGCAAGCCCGCTCCCGACACCTTCCTCGCCGCCGCGGCCGACCTCGGGGTGGACCGGTCCGCCGCGGTGGTGTTCGAGGACGCGCTGGCCGGCGTGCAGGCCGGCCACGCGGGGGACTTCGGCGCCGTCGTCGGCGTCGACCGTCTCGACCAGGCGGACGCGCTGCGTGAGCACGGCGCGGACGTCGTCGTCACCGATCTCGCCGACCTGCTGGAGCGTTCGTGAAGCCCGACCACCTGCCCACCTTCACCGTCGAGCCGTGGGTGGTCCGCGAACCGCGCCTCGACCTGGACGCGATGGGCCAGACCGAGTCGGTCTTCGCGCTGTCCAACGGCCACATCGGGCTGCGCGGCAACCTCGACGAGGGCGAGCCGCACGTCCTGCCCGGCACCTACCTGAACTCCTTCTACGAGGTCCGGCCGCTGCCGTACGCCGAGGGCGGCTACGGCTACCCCGAGTCCGGGCAGACGATCATCAACACGACCAACGGCAAGCTGATCCGGCTGCTGGTCGACGACGAGCCGTTCGACCTGCGCTACGGCACCCTGCACCGGCACGAACGGGTGCTGGACATGCAGGCCGGCACGCTGCACCGCGAGGTCGAGTGGGAGTCCCCGGCCGGGCGCCGGGTCCGGGTCCGCTCGACCCGCTTGGTCTCGCTGACCCAGCGCGCGGTCGCCGCGATCTCCTACGAGGTCGAGCTGGTCAGCAACGGCAACGACGGCAGCGGCGCCGCCGGTGACGCCGCCCTGCTGGTGCTGCAGTCCGAGCTCGTCGCCAACGAGCAGCTGCCCGGCCGCGACGCCGACGACCCGCGCCTGGACACCGCGCTGGACAACGTGCTGGAGCCCGAGCAGTCCCGCGCCGGCGACGCCGGGGCCACCCTGGTGCACCGCACCCGCAAGTCGGAGCTGCGCTGCGGCGCGGCGATGGAGCACGAGGTGCTCGGCCCGGACGGCGTCCAGGTGTCCACCGACGCCAACGAGGACCTCGCCCGCACCACCGTCATCGCCCGGGTCAAGCCCGGCCAGTCGCTGCGCGTGGTCAAGTACCTCGCCTACGGCTGGTCCTCGCGGCGCAGCCTGCCCGCCGTCTACGACCAGGTGCGCGCCGCCATCGCCGCCGCCCGGTACACCGGCTGGGACGGCCTGGTCGCCGAGCAGCGCGACTACCTCGACGACTTCTGGGCCACCGCCGACGTCGAGATCGACGGCGACGCCGAGCTGCAGCAGGCCGTGCGGCTGGCGACCTTCCACATCCTGCAGGCCGGCGCCCGCGCCGAGCGCCGCTGCATCCCGGCCAAGGGGCTGACCGCCGACGGCTACGACGGCCACACCTTCTGGGACACCGAGACGTTCTGCCTGCAGGTGCTGTCCTTCGTCGCCCCGGAGGCGGCGGCGGACGCCCTGCGCTGGCGCAAGTCGATCCTGCCGCTGGCCTTCGAGCGCGCCGAGACACTCGGCCTCAAGGGCGCGGCGTTCCCGTGGCGCACCATCCGCGGCCACGAGTGCTCCGGCTACTGGCCCGCGGGCACCGCGGCGTTCCACATCAACGCCGACATCGCCGACGCGGTGAAGCGGCACGTGCACGCCACCGGCGACACCAAGTTCGAGCTGGAGGTCGGGCTGGAGCTGCTGGTCGCGACCGCGCGGCTGTGGCGCTCGCTGGGCAGCCACGACTCGGCGGGCAACTTCCGCATCGACGGCGTCACCGGCCCCGACGAGTACTCCTCGATCGCGGACAACAACGTCTACACCAACCTGATGGCCCAGCAGAACCTGCGCTACGCCGCCGAGGTCGCCGCGAAGCACCCGAGGTCGGCGTCACGGCTCGGGGTGGACTCCGAGGAGATCGCGTCCTGGCGCGATGCCGCCGGCGCCATGTTCATCCCGTTCGACGAGCGCCTGGGCGTGCACCCGCAGTCCGAGGGCTTCACCGACCACCAGCGGTGGAACTTCGAGGAGACCCCGGCCGAGCGGTACCCGCTGCTGCTGAACTACCCCTACTTCGACCTGTACCGCAAGCAGGTCATCAAGCAGGCCGACCTCGTGCTGGCGATGCAGATCTTCCCGGAGGCGTTCACCGAGGAGCAGAAGCGCCGCAACTTCGCCTACTACGAGGCGATCACGGTGCGGGACTCGTCGTTGTCGGCGTGCACCCAGTCGGTGATGGCCGCCCGCACCGGGCACCTGGAGCTGGCCCACCAGTACCTCGCCGAGGCCGCCCTGGTCGACCTGCAGGACCTGGCGGGCAACACCGACCACGGCATGCACATCGCGTCGATGGCCGGGACCTGGACCGCGGTCGTGCTGGGCTTCGGCGGGATGCGCTGCGAGGCCGACGGGTTGTCGTTCGCTCCGGTGCTGCCGGCGTCGCTGTCGCGGATCTCGTTCGGCCTGAAGTGGCAGGGGCGCCGGATCCGGGTCTCGATCACCCCCGAGGAGACCGAGTACCGGCTCACCGACGGCGCCCCGATGCGGCTGCGCCACCACGGCGAGCCCATCGCGCTCGACGACGAGAGCCCGGCCACCGCGCCGACCCCCACCCCGGAGTGGGTGGAGCCGGTGGAACAGCCCCATGGACGGGCCCCGCGGGTCCGCGGCTGACCGCCACGTTCCGGGTGCGGGCGGGGGTGCCGGGCCCGGCCGGCTGATCCCGGTCCGTCACGTACCGGAAGGCCGTCCACCACTGGTAGCCTGGCCAGTCGCTCCGTCGGCGACAGGCTCGTCCTGGCACCGCGCGGACCCCTCGTGTACGTCCCCCCGGTGGAGGATCCCCGCGCCGTGCCCGAACCCACTTCCGCTGCCGGCTCCCCGGCTGCCGCGGCCGACCCCGCCGCGCCGGTCGACCCGGAGCTGGCCCACGAACAGTCCTACGTGGCCATGCTCTACGAGCAGCTCGAGGACCGCCGTCGCGACACCGCGCGCCGGCTGGCCGACACGCTGCGCGAGGAGACCGTCGGCACCCCGCAGGCCATCACCCAGCGCGACGCCGCCGCGGAGATGCTCACCGACCGGCTCGCCGGTCTGCGTGCCGCCGAGCACGGGCTGGCCTTCGGCCGGCTCGACGCGGACGACGGCGAGATCCGCTACGTCGGCCGCATCGGCCTGCTCGACGAGGACAACGAGTACGAGCCGCTGCTGATGGACTGGCGGGCACCCGCCGCCCGGCCGTTCTACACCGCCACCGCCGCGAACCCCGAGGGGATGCGGCGGCGCAGGCACCTGCGGACCCGGCTGCGGCAGGTCGTCGCGGTCGACGACGAGCCGCTCAACCTGGCCGAGATGACCGAGGCGGAGCGGGCGCGCTCGGGCTCGGGGCTCACCAGCGAGGCCGCGCTGCTGGCGGCGGTCTCCTCGGCCCGTACCGGGCGGATGGGCGACATCGTCGCCACCATCCAGGGCGAGCAGGACCGGATCATCCGGTCGAAGCCGTCCGGGGTGCTGGTCGTGCAGGGCGGGCCCGGCACCGGGAAGACGGCGGTGGCGCTGCACCGCGCGGCGTACCTGCTCTACACCCACCGCGACCGGCTCGCCCGGCGCGGTGTGCTCGTCGTCGGGCCGAACCCGACGTTCCTGCGCTACATCGGCCAGGTACTGCCCTCGCTGGGGGAGACCAGCGTCGTGCTCGGCACCGTCGCCCAGCTGTTCCCGGGGCTCGACGCGCGGCGCACCGAGTCCGCGGCCGCCGCTGAGCTCAAGGGCCGCGCCGAGATGGCGCCGGTGATCGCCGCCGCGGTGCGCGACCGGCAACAGCTGCCGCGCACCCCGGTCGAGCTCGTCGTGGAGCAGCAGCGGGTCGTCCTCGACCGGGACACCGTCGCCCAGGCCCGCACCCGGGCCCGGCGCTCCCGCAAGCCGCACAACGAGGCCCGCCGCATCTTCCGCAAGGAGCTGCTGCGGCTGCTCGCCCAGCAGGTCGCCCGTCGCGTCGGCGGCGGCGAGTCCGGCCTGCTGGACCGGCGCGACGTCGACGACATCCGCGACGAGCTCGCCGAGTCCGCCGAGGTCGCGACGCAGCTCGAGGAGCTCTGGCCGACGCTGTCGCCCGAGCAGCTGCTCACCGACCTGTTCGCCGACCGTCGCCGGCTCAACTCGGTGGCCCGGCGGATCCCGGCACCCGAGCGGGCCCTGCTGGAGCGCCCGGCGCCCGACGCCGACGTGCCCCCGGACCTGCGCTGGACCCCGGCCGACGTCGCCCTGCTCGACGAGGCCGCCGAGCTGCTCGGCGACGACGGCGCCGCCCGGGCCGCCGCCGAGGCCGCGGCGCTGCGGGAGGAGGTCGAGTACGCCCAGGGCGTGCTCGACGTGCTCGACCTGGAGGAGGACCTCGACCCCGAGCTGCTGCGTGCCACCGACATCATCGACGCCGACCGGCTGGCCGAGCGCATGCAGGTCTCTCGCTACGACTCGACCGCCGAGCGGGCCGCCGCCGATCGTGAGTGGACCTACGGCCACGTCATCGTCGACGAGGCGCAGGAGCTGTCGGCGATGGCCTGGCGGATGGTCATGCGTCGCGCCCCCGCCCGCTCGATGACCCTGGTCGGGGACATCGCCCAGACGGGGGACCGCGGCGGCGCCGGGTCATGGGACGAGGTGCTGTCGCCGTTCGTGGCCCGTCGATGGCGCCTGGAGCAGCTCACCGTCAACTACCGGACGCCGTCGGAGATCGCCGACGTCGCCGACGACGTGCTCGCCGAGATCGACGCCTCGCTGCAGCCGCCGTCGTCGGTGCGCTCGACCGGGGTGCCGCCGTGGGCGGCCGCGCTGCCCGCCGGGGCCGACGGCGACCGGGTACTGGCCGAGCGGGTGCGGGCCGAGCGCGACGCCGTGGGCGACGGCCGCACCGTCGTCCTCGCACCGCTGGCCCGACTGGACCGGGTCCGCGCCGCCCTCGACGCCGCCGGGCTCACCACCCCCGGGCCCGCGGAGGGGGAGTCCGAGCTGGACGCCCCGGTCGTCGTGCTGCCCGTCGCGGCGTCGAAGGGGCTGGAGTTCGACGCCGTCGTCGTCGTCGAGCCGCAGGAGATGCTGGACGAGTCCCCGCGCGGGCTCAACGACCTCTACGTGGCGATCACCCGGGCCACCCAGCGCCTCGGGGTGCTCCACTCCGGGGACCTGCCACCGGTGCTCAAGCGGATCGGGCGGGCCGGCTGAGCTCGGCTCAGCCTGCCCGGTAGAGGTCGCGCAGCAGCGCGATCTCCGCCCCGTGGTGGATGACCTCCCGGTGGATGTGCAGCACCAGGGTGGCCATCGGCGCGTCGGCGTAGGGGCCCTCGGCCGGTCCGCACGGCCGGGCGAGGCCCTCGGCGCCGAGCGCGGCGACCCCGGCGGTCCAGCGGGCGTACTCGGCGTCGAGTGCGTCGAGCGCCTCCGCCGCGGTGCCGGGATAGGCGTAGGAGTCGTAGTCGACGGCCGGGCCGCCGAAGTGGGAGTGCGAGCGCATCGCGAACACCCCGACCAGGAGGTGCCCGAACCGCCACGCGATCGTCGTGACCGGCGGCGGCTCCGGGGTCGGGAAGGCGAAGTCGATCACCCAGTCACCGGACCCGGCGCCCGGCGGGGTCACCGACCCCCCGCGGGGGCGCACGCCCCAGCAGCCGGGAACCGGCTCCCAGTGGTACTCCTCGTCGCCGAGCCCGGCCAGCCGCGGGCGCAGCGCGGTCTCCCAGTGGAACGTCAGCTGCGCGAGCAGCTCGCCGTTCCAGTCGACACCCGTCCTCGTCCCCATCTCCGTCATGACCCCACAGTCTGGCCCCGATCGCGGACACCGACTGCCCGCGTCCACACCCCCTGTCCGGTCGGCACACCCGTTGCGGCAGGTGTGGACACCGGACAGGGGTGTGGATCCGGGTCAGCCGGCGAGGCGGGCCGGGCGGACGGCGCGGCTGCGGGCCCGGGTGGCGGCGGCGACCAGGGCACCGGCCAGGCGAAGGTCCTCGCCGTCGCGCTCGGGATGGGACTGGACACCGACCACCCAGGGCGCGTCGGTGCCGCCGGGGCCCGACGGGTCGCTCCACTCCAGCGCCTCGACGACGTCCCCGGCGCGGGCGGACACCCGCAGCCCGGGGGCGACGCGGTCCACCCCCTGGTGGTGGTGACAGCGCACCGTCACCGGGCCCGGACCCAGGATCTCCGCGGCCCGGGTCCCCGGCTCGGTCAGCACCGGCACCGGCGCGTACACCCCCGGTCCGGCCGAGTGCGCTTCGGCGACCTGTGCACCGACCACGTCGGGCAGGTGCTGGTGCAGCGTCCCGCCGAGCGCCACGTTGAGCAGCTGCAGCCCGCGGCACACCCCCAGCACCGGGATCCCGCGGCCGAGCGCCCGGTGCAGCGCCGCCACGTCGGCGGCGTCACGCCCGGTGCGCGGTGTGTCGGTGTGCGCGCCGGCCACTTGCCCGTAGCGGGCCGGGTCGACGTCCTGGCCTCCGGTGAGGAGGAGCCCGTCGAGTGCGTCGACTGCCTCCTCGGCGCCGGCCACCGGGGCGAGCAGCACCGGGACCCCGCCCGCGGCGAGCACCATGTCGACGTAGGTGCGGGGGACCAGCACGACGTCGTCGTCGCGCATGATCCAGTAGTCGGCCCGCTCGCTGTAGCAGCTGATGCCGATCAGCGGGCGCGTCACGAGTCCGCCCCGCGCAGCACGTCGATCACCTGGTCGCCGTAGCGCGCGAGCTTGCCCTCGCCGATCCCGGAGATCGTGCCCAGCGCGGCCCGGTCGGCGGGGGCGCGGGTCGCGATCTCCCGCAGCGTCGCGTCGTGGAAGATCACGTAGGCGGGAACGCCCTGCTCTTTCGCCGTCGCCGCCCGCCAGGCCCGGAGCCGTTCGAACACCGGCGCGAGCTCGGCCGGCATCTCCACGGCCGGCTTCGACCCGCCCCGCGACCGCGACGACCGCGCGGCGCGTTCCGGCTCACTGCGCAGCATGACCTTCTGCTCGCCGCGCATCGCCGCCGGGGACTCCTCGGTGAACCGCAGCGTCGAGTAGTTCCCGCCGACGGTCAGCAGCCCGCGCGCGACGAGCTGGCGCAGTACGTTGCGCCACGCGACGTCGGTCAGCTCGGTCCCGACGCCGAACACCGACAGCTCGTGGTGGCGGTGCTGGTCGACCTTCGGGGTGCGTTTGCCCAGCAGGATGTCGACGACCTGCCCGGCGCCGAACTCCTGGTTGCGCTCCTTCTTCAGCCGCCACACCGTCGACAGCACCTTCTGCGCCGCGACCGTGCCGTCCCACGACGACACCGGCGTCAGGCAGGTGTCGCAGTTCCCGCACCGCTGGGCATCGGGCCTCTGCCCGAAGTAGCGCAGCAGCTGCGCCCGGCGGCACTCGGTGGTCTCGCACAGCGCGAGCATCGCGTCGAGGTGCTGGGCCAGGCGCCGCTTGTGCGCGGCGTCGCCCTCGCCGTCGTCGATCATCTTGCGCTGCTGCACGACGTCGGCGAGCCCGTAGGCCAGCCACGCCGTCGACGGTTCGCCGTCGCGGCCGGCACGCCCGGTCTCCTGGTAGTAGCCCTCCACGGACTTCGGCAGATCGAGGTGGGCGACGAAGCGGACGTCGGGCTTGTCGATGCCCATGCCGAACGCGATCGTCGCGCACATGACCAGCCCGTCCTCGCGCAGGAACCGGGACTGGTTCTCCCGGCGCACCGACGCGTCGAGCCCCGCGTGGTAGGGCAGCGCCCGGATGCCCTGCGCGGTGAGGAACTCCGCGGTCTCCTCGACCTTGCGCCGTGACAGGCAGTAGACGATGCCGGCGTCCCCGGCGTGCTCGGCACGCAGCAGCTCCAGCAGCTGGCGACGCGGCTCGTTCTTCGCGACGATCCGGTACGCGATGTTGGGCCGGTCGAAGCTCGCGACGAAGGCCTGAGCCCCGGTCAGCTCCAGGCGCTGCGCGATCTCGGTGCGGGTCGCGTCGGTCGCGGTCGCGGTGAGCGCGATCCGCGGGACGTCCGGCCAGCGCTTCGGCAGCTCGGAGAGCAACAGGTAGTCGGGCCGGAAATCGTGCCCCCACTGCGCGACGCAGTGCGCCTCGTCGATCGCGAACAGGGCGATCCGGCCGCGTTCCAGCAGCCGCACCGTGGACTCGACCCGCAGCCGCTCCGGGGCGAGGTAGAGCAGGTCCAGCTCGCCCGCGAGGAACTCCTGCTCGGTGAGGCGGCGCTCGTCGGCGTCCTGGGTGGAGTTGAGGAACCCGGCCCGCACCCCGAGCGCGCGCAGCGCGTCGACCTGGTCCTGCATCAGTGCGATCAGCGGCGACACCACGACCCCGGTGCCCGGCCGGGCCAGCGCCGGGACCTGGTAGCACAGCGACTTGCCGCCGCCGGTCGGCATGAGCACCAGCGCGTCCCCGCCACCGGTGACCTGCTCGACGATCGCCTGCTGCTCGCCGCGGAACGCGTCGTAGCCGAAGACGCGGCGCAGGATCTCGTGCGGGTCGCTGCTGTGCACCCGCTCCGGGACCGGCTCCGGCTCCGGCAGCCGCCCCGGCCCGGGCACGGCGGCCCAGGCGTCCTCCGGTGGGGGCTCGTCGCCGTAGTCGTCCTCGGGCTCGGGCGGGAGCGGGATCTCGTCCGGGTCGGAGGCGTCGAACACGTCGTCGATCGTACGAGCCCCGCCGCGTGCGCCCCGCCCGGCACTCACCTCGCGGCACCGCGGACCGCGCCCGGGCCCGGGCCCGGGGCGTGGCCCCGGTCACCGCCCGTGTGTCGCGGGCGCCGCGGTGCTGCGCCGGACGGCCCCGGGGTGTAGCAAGACCTGCAGGACCAGCGGCGTTCGCAGACCGGGCGCCGGGCGATCACGCGAGAAGGACGGATCCGTGGATCTGAAGATCGGGTACAAGGCGTCGGCCGAGCAGTTCGGCCCCCGCGACCTCGTCGAGTACGCGGTGCTGGCCGAGGAGCTCGGGCTCGACAGCGTCTGGGCGTCGGACCACTTCCTGCCGTGGCGGCACGAGGGCGGGCACGCCCCGGCCGCACTGCCCTGGATGGCGGCGGTGGGGGAGCGCACGAAGCGGGTGCAGATCGGCACCTCCGTGCTCACCCCCACGTTCCGCTACAACCCGGCGGTGCTGGCCCAGGAGTTCGCCACGATGGCGCTGCTCACCGGCAACCGGGTCGCACTCGGCGTCGGCACCGGCGAGGCGCTCAACGAGATCGCGGTGTCCGGGCGGGAGTGGCCCGAGTTCAAGGAGCGCTTCGCCCGGCTGCGCGAGGCCGTGAAGATGATGCGGGCGCTGTGGACCGAGGAGTCGGTCAGCGTCGAGGGCGAGTACTACACCTTCGTCGACGCCATGATCTACGACCGGCCGGAGCAGCCGGTGCCGATCTACGTCGCCGCGGGGGGCCCGATGGTCGCCCGGTTCGCAGGCCGGTTCGGCGACGGGTTCATCTGCACCTCCGGCAAGGGCATGGACCTCTACACCGACAAGCTCCTCCCGGGGGTCGAGGAGGGCGCGGGCAAGGCCGACCGCGACGCGGGCGCCATCGACAAGATGATCGAGATCAAGATCAGCTACGACCGGGATCCCGACGCCGCGCGGGAGAACACCCGGTTCTGGGCGCCGCTGTCGCTGACCGCGGACCAGAAGAACTCCGTCGACTCCTCACAGGAGATGGAGCGCCTGGCCGACGAGTTGCCGATCGAGCAGGTGGTGAAGCGCTGGATCGTCGCGTCGGACCCCGACGAGGCCGTCGAGCAGATCAAGCCCTACCTCGACGCGGGCCTGAACCACCTCGTCGTGCACGGACCGGGGCACGACCAGCGCCGGTTCCTGACGCAGTTCACCGAGGACGTCGCGCCGAAGCTGCGGGCGCTCGCGTGAGCGCCGCGACGGGCGCCGCCGCCGTCACCCGCGACGGGCGGGTGCTGCGCTGCCGGGTCTCCACCGGCCGTCACGGCACCCTCGACGGGCCCGCCATGGCCGAGGTCACCGAGGCGCTGCTGGCGCTCGACCCGGCCGAGACCGGAGCGGTGCTGGTGCACGGCGACGGCGAGAACTTCTGCACCGGCGGTGACGTGCGGGCCTTCGCCGGGGCCGAGGACCGCTACGCCTACGTGCACGGCCTCGCCGACACCTTCCACTCCATGCTGCGCCCGCTGGCCGCCTCCCCGGTGCCCACGGTCGCTGCCGTGCCGGGCTGGGCCGCCGGTGCGGGCATGAGCATCGCGCTGGCCTGCGACCTCGCCGTCGGCGGGACCTCGACCCGGATGCGCCCCGCCTACCCCGGCATCGGGTTCTCCCCGGACGGCGGGATGACCTGGACGCTGCCGCGGCTGATCGGCGCAGCGCGGGCGCGGCGGGTCCTGCTCACCGACGAGGTCCTCGAGGCCGAGACGCTGGCCGAGCTGGGGCTGCTCGCCTCTGTCGTCGACGACGACCGGGTGGCCGACGAGGCCGCCGCGGTCGCGCACCGGCTCGCCCAGGGACCGACGGCCGCGCTGGGCCGCATCCGCGGGCTCCTGAGCGTGACCTGGGACCGGGGGCTCGACGAGCAGCTCGCGGCCGAGGCGGACTCCATCGCGACCTGCGCCGCGGGTCCGGAGGGTGCCGAGGGGCTCGCCGCGTTCGGCGAGAAGCGCCGCCCGCAGTTCCACTAGCCACCGCACACGACGAGGGGGCGCGACCGTCCGGTCGCGCCCCCTCGTCGTGTGTGTTCTCGGTCAGCGCCCGCTGGCCGGGCTCCCCGCGACGACCCGGCGCGAGCGCTGCGGGCCGCGGCCGGTGCCGGGCATGCCCACGGCGAAGCGCCGGGCCGGG
>NZ_JAMXSG010000182.1:0-12013 GCF_024124365.1 Pseudonocardia sp. McavD-2-B | reverse complement strand
GGGCCGCGCCGGCGTGCGCCGTCGGTGTGGCCGGGACCGCGTCGGCGAGCGAGGCGTCCGCGGCCGGGGTGCTGAACGCCTGCAACGCGAGGTCGTCGACCCGGGGGAGCCCACCGCCGGTCGCGGCGTGCGCGGCGACGAGGCCGCCACCGGCGAGCGCGGAGGTGAGTGCCTGCAGGGTGCGGGCCCGCCCCGCGCGGCGGTGCCTCCCGCCCCGCTCCGGGCCGACGTCACGGGTGACGACGGTCGTCGACGGCAGGGGTCGGCTCGGGTCGGTCCGGCTCGGGGAGCGCCGGGCCGCCACGGAGCCGGGGATGTTCCTCGGCACGCAGGGCGTCCTTCCTCGTCGGAGTCGGCTGCGCCCGGGTGCCTGGGGAGCGGGGCGCGCGGGTCCTGCTGGGGATCAGGACCGTGACCGTTCCGTGATCGACCGTACGGATCGGGTTGTCCGCGTGGGGCCGGTCCGCGACCACCGGCCGTCGCGGTGCTGCGAGTGGCGGGCCGCTCGGCCGGAAGGATCAACCGTGATCCACCTGTTGCCGAGGTCGGGTCAGACGTCCTGGACGTCCCAGGTGCCCGCGGCGTAGTCGAGGGTGACCCGCAGGGCGCCACCGTCGCCGTGGCTGACGTAGACGAGCCGGTCGTCGGTGGCCTCGGCCACCTCGGTCCGCGCGTCGTACAGCCAGGGGTGACGCCTGCGCAGGCCGATCAGCTCCTGGTGCACGGCCAGGACGTGCGGGTCGGCGCCGGAGGGGAGGGACCCGTCGGCGGGGAACTCGGGGCGTACCGCGTCGTCGCCGCCGGCCCGCTCCTCCTTGACCCCGGTCAGGCCGAGCTCGTCGCCGGCGTAGACCGAGGGGGTGCCGCCGACGGTGCACAACACGGCGACGGCCAGCTCGATGTGGCGGCGGTCGTGCAGCTGCGACGCGAGCCGGGTGACGTCGTGGTTGCCGACGAAGGTGTTCGGCACCGCGGCGGCGACGAACCGGTCGTGGCGCTGCAGCGCCCACGCCAGCTCGTGCGGGTTGCCGTCGTTGAGGCTCGACCAGATCGCCTTCCACAGCTCGTACTGGGTGAGCGCGTCGATCGTGGTGGCGGCGGTGACCGCGTCGTGCTCGCCGTGGATGACCTCGCCGAGGAACCAGGCATCCGGGTGGCGCTCGCGGACGCGGGGGAGCACGTCGGCCCAGAAGTCGTCGGGGACGGTGTAGGCGGCGTCGAGCCGCCACCCGTCGGCGCCGCGGTCGAGCCAGTGGCACAGCACGTCGGCGACGTGGTCGCGGACGGCGGGGTTGTCGTGGTCGAGGGTGTGCAGGCCGGGGTGGCCCTCGAAGACGGCGATCTCCCCGTCGTCGGTGTGCCGGAACCAGGCGTCGTCCGGCCCGCCGGGGTCGGCGCGGGCGGCGAGCAGCCGCGGGTGCTCGGGGCCGACGTGGTTGAACACGCCGTCGAGGAGGATCCGCAGGCCGCGCCCCTTCGCCTCGGCGACGAGCGCGTCGAAGTCGGCGTCCGAGCCCAGGCGCGGGTCGATCCGCAGGTGGTCGGTGGTGTCGTAGCCGTGGGTGGCCGAGGCGAACACCGGGCCGAGCAGCAGCCCGTTCGCCCCCAGCGCGACGGCGTGGTCGAGCCAGCCGACGATCCGCCGCAGCGAGTGGTCCGCGCCGTCGCCGCGGTCGGGGTGGGCCCCGGTGAACCCCAGCGGGTACACGTGCCACCAGATCGCGTGCCGTACCCAGTCCATCCACGCGACCCTAGTCGTCGAACGGGTCCCCGGCCCGCGCCCCGCCGAGCGCGCGGAGCAACGAGGCGAACCCGCCCGCCACGTGCGCCTCGGTCGCGGCGGCGGCCCGGTCGGCGTCGCCGTCGGTCACCGCGTCGAGGATCGCCCGGTGCTCGGCGGCCGAGGCGGCGGCGCGGTCGTCGTCGTGCAGGGTCAGGTCCCACGGGAACGCCTGCCACAGCGCGGCGATCCGTTCCGGCAGTGCGGGCACGCCGCACCGGTCGTAGAGCAGGAAGTGGAACTCGCGGTTCCGCTCGCGGGCGGCGGCCGGGTCGTCGGCGGGGCGGTCGAGGACGGCGCGGGCCCGGGCGAGGTCGTGCCGCGAGACCCTCGGCGTCGCGCGGCGGACCGCGTGGGCCTCGGTGAGCCGGCGCACCACGTAGGTCGCGGTCACCCGGTCCACATCGACGCCGGCGACCCGCACCCCGCGGTGGTGCTCGGCGACGACCAGCCCCTCCGCGGACAGCAGGCTCAGCGCCTCGCGGACCGGGGTGATGGACGCGCCGAACCGGCGGGCCAGCTCGTCCTGGCGCAGCGGCGTCCCGCGGGCGAGGCCGCCGCCGAGGATGTCGCGGCGCAGCTCGTCGACGATCCGGTCGCGTTTCGTGCTCACCGCTCGTCGAGCCAGGCGAGGACGGCGTCGGTGTGCTCGCCGACGGCCGGGACCGGGTCCATCCGCGCGGTCCGTCCGGCGACGGTGATCGGCGGCCGCAGCGCGCGCAGCGGCCCGACCGGGCTGCCGACCTCGGTCCACCGGTCGCGCGCGGCGAGCTGCGGGTGCTCCAGCACCTCACCGACCTCGCGCTGCCGGGCGTGCGCGATCCGCGCCTCCACCAGCCGCGCGACGAGCTCGTCGCCGGTCAGGCCAGTGAACACGGTGTCGATCTCGGCGTGCAGGTCGGGTCGGTTCTCCACCCGGGCCCGGCCGCTCGCGAACCGCGGGTCGGTCGCGACCTCCGGGCGTCCCAGCACGACCTCGCAGAACGTCGCCCACTCCCGTTCGTTCTGGATCGACAGGACGACGTCGGTGCCGTCCCCGGCGGAGAAGGTGCCGTACGGGGCGATCGCGGCGTGGCTGGTGCCGGTCCGCTTCGGGGCGGTGCCGCCGTAGCCGGCGTAGTAGAGCGGGTAGCCCATCCACTCCACCAGCGAGTCGAACAGGCTGACCTCCAGGTCGGTGCCCTGCCCGGTGCGTTCCCGCTCGTAGAGCGCGGACAGGATGCCGGAGAAGGCGTACATGCCGGCGCCGATGTCGGCGGCCGGGATGCCGCTCTTCGCGGGCGCGTCCTCGGTGCCGGTGATCGAGACCAGGCCGGCCTCGGACTGGATGAGCAGGTCGTAGGCCTTGGCGTCGCGGTACGGGCCGGACGAGCCGTAGCCGGAGATCGAGCAGGTCACCAGCCGCGGGTACCGCTCGCGCAGCGCCGCGGCACCGAGCCCGAGCCGCTCGGCGGCGCCCGGGGCGAAGTTCTGCACGAACACGTCGGCCCGGTCCAGCAGCCGCAGCATCGTGGCGCGGCCGTCGTCGGACTTGAGGTCGAGGGTGACCGACTCCTTGGACCGGTTCAGCCACACGAAGTGGCTGGACATGCCGTGGACGGTCTCGTCGTAGTCGCGGGCGAAGTCGCCCGAGCCCTCGCGTTCGATCTTGATGACGCGAGCGCCGAGGTCGGCGAGATGCCGGGTCGCCAGCGGGGCGGCGACGGCCTGCTCGCAGGACACGACGAGCAGCCCGTCCAGGGGGAGCGCCATCAGATGCTCCGCCTGTCGTCCCGGCCGATGCCGGACGCACCCCCGGTGACGATCGCGACCTTGCCCTGCAGTGCGCCCGCGGCCATGACGGCTCCTCGACGTCGAAACGGTGCCTGATCGCCGGAATAATGCACGATCCGGCGAGGTCATGCATCTCTCGAGTGCTGCCGCTGCACACGCCCCACCCCGTCACGCCGTCAAGCCACGTCGATCAGCACGTTGCGGCTCCCGGTGGGGCGGAAACGTGCTGCTCGGATCGGCCGCGCGGTCCTCAGCCCACGGCGCGGGCGGCGGCGACGAAGTCGCGGATGCGGGCGTGGTCCTTCACACCGCGGGACGACTCGACGCCGCTGGAGACGTCGACGCCCCAGGGACGGACGCGGCGCACCGCGGTGGCGACGGTGTCCGGGTCCAGCCCGCCCGCGAGCAGCCACCTCCCGGCCGGTCGCGGGTCGAGCGCCTCGGCGTCCCAGCGCTCGCCGGACCCGGCGACGGGGGAGTCGAGCAGCAGCACGTCCTCCCCGTACAGGCCCACGGTGAGGTCGGGGTCGTGGGCCAGCGAGGTCGCCCGCCACAGGGTGATCGGCGCGCGGGCGGCCGCGGTGAAGTCGTCGCGGGTGTAGCGGCCGTGCAGTTGCAGCACGTCGGCGCCGGCGTCGGCGGTCACCGCCGCGGCCCGGTCGGCGGGCAGGTCGGCGACGACGACGACCGACCGCACGCCGTCCGGCACCCGGGCGACGAGCGCACCGAGGTCGGCCGGGTCGACGTGGCGGGGGCTCGGCGGATACACGACGAACCCGACCGCGTCGGCGCCGGCGGCCACGGCCGCGTCGACGTCACCGGGGGTCCGCAGCCCGCACACCTTGACGAACACGCGCCCGACCCTACGGGGCGCCCGGCCTCAGAGCTCGAGCACCAGCCGCGGCGACCGGGAGCGCGACACGCACAGCATCATCACCTCGTTCGACGCCTGCTCCTCCTCGGTGAGCAGCGAGTCCCGGTGGTCCGGCTCGCCGGCGAGGACCCCGGTCTCGCAGGTCCCGCAGGTCCCCTCCCGGCACGAGGACAGCGTCGCGATCCCGGCGCCCTCCAGGGCGTCGAGGATCGAGCAGCCCGCCGGGACGGCGACGACCGTCCCCGACCCCGACAGCTCCACCTCGAACGCCTCGTCCGGGCCGTCGAGCGCGCCGGGCCGGGCGGAGAACCGCTCGACGTGCACCGGCACGCCGAGGCGTTCCCCCTCGGCCTCGACGGCGGCGAGCAGCCCCTCCGGCCCGCAGCAGTACACGGGTCGCCCGGCGGCCGCGGCGAGGATCCCGGCGACGTCGAGCAGCCCGGCCTCGTCCTGCGGCACCAGGGCCACCCGGTCGGGGTGACGCCCGGCGAGCTCGGTGAACGCCATCGACGCCCGGCTGCGCCCGCCGTGGACGAGCTGCCAGTCCGCGCCCGCGGCGTGCGCCGCCGCGATCATCGGGACCAGCGGGGTGATGCCGATCCCGCCGGCGACGAACACGTAGCCCGGGGCGTCGACGAGTGCGAACCGGTTGCGCGGCCCGCGGACGAGCACCGTGTCGCCCTCGGCGACGACGTCGTGCACGTGCGCCGAGCCGCCCCGCCCGGCGGGTTCGCGCAGCACCGCGACCCGGTAGACCGAGCGCTCGCCCGGATCCCCGCACAGCGAGTACTGCCGGACGAGGTCCGCGGTCAGGACGAGGTCGAGGTGCGCACCGGGCGTCCACTCCGGGAGCTCGGCACCGGACGGGTCGCGCAGGGTCAGCAGCACGACGTCCTCGGCGAGGAGCTCCTTCCTCTCCACCTCGAGGCGCAGCTCGGGTTCGGTCACGACGTACTCCAGGTCTCGTGGTCCACGGGGCAGCCCAGCAGCCAGTCCCACAGCGGCACCGGGTCGTCGAAGACGCGTTCGGCGCCGCAGTGGCACACCGCGCGCAGCAGGTCGGTGCCCAGCACCCAGTGGATGCGCTGGACACGGTGCCCGTGCAGGACGGGCGGGGCCTCGGGGATCGCGCTCACCGGGCGGGCGCCGGGGACGGGACCGCCGGTGCCGCGCCGGCCATCCGGGCGAGCATCCGGCGCGCGGCGAGCCCGCCGGTGTCGATGTTGACCGACAGCTCCTGGTAGCCCGCCGGCTCGGTGGCGATCACCTTCTCCAGCACGTCGAGCGCCTCGACGTCCTGCAGCACGACGGTGCGGTTCTGCTCGGCGAGGAACGCCGAGACCTCGACGTCGGCGAGGGCGAAGTCGCGCGCGACCATCCAGAAGTCGTGTGTGGAGTGCTCGGTCTCCGGGGTGATCGCGTAGACGACCTCCACGTGGAAGGCGTCCGGGTCGGAGCCGTCGGCGTGCGGGACCGAGCCGACCGGCGCGATCCGGGAGTGCAGCTTGTACAGGCACGGCGGGGTGTACTCGATGTCCTGCCAGCGTGAGATCCGCCCGGACAGGCCGGTGGAGCGCTCGTAGAACGGCGGGCACTCGGCGTCGGCCATGTGCCGCGAGACGTAGACGACGCCGGCGTCCTCGTCGACCTCGGTCGAGATCGGGGTGGCGGCGACCTCGGGGGTGCCGATGTAGCCGCCGTGCAGGTAGGTCTCGTGCGACAGGTCGAGCAGGTTGTCCACCAGCAGCGAGAACCGTGCGGCCAGCGGCTCCATCCCGCGCACCGTGGTCCACGCGGCGTCGTCGAGGTAGGTCGCGCGGGGGATGCGCAGCGGGTCGGCGCGCTCCGGGTCCCCGATCCAGACCCAGATCAGCGAGTCCTGCTCGACGACGGGGTAGGCCGCCAGCCGGGCCGTGCGCGGCACCCGGTTCTGCCCCGGCACCGCCACGCACTTCCCGTCCGCGCCGTAGGTGAAGCCGTGGTAGCCGCAGACGACGGTGTCGCCGACGAGCCGGCTCGGTGCCTGGGACAGCGGGAACCGGCGGTGCACGCAGCGGTCGGCGTGCGCGGTGACCTGGCCGGCCTCGGTGCGCCAGAACAGGATCGGCTCGTCGCAGATCGTGCGGCCGAACAGCTCGCGGCCGATCTCGGCGGAGTAGGCGGCGACGTACCACTGGTCGCGGGGGATCGAGCTCATGCGGGGACTCCCTGGGTGGTGGGGGTGTCGGATCGGCGGAGCAGCAGGACGAGGGCGGCCGCGCCGACGAACACGGCCGCGAAGAGCAGGTAGAGCGACTGCGGGGTCGCTCCACCGTCGAGCAGCGCCCCGGCCAGGGTCGGCGCGAGGATCGCCCCGGACCGGCCGACCGCGAGCGCGGTGCCGACGCCGGTGGTGCGCACGTCGGCGCCGTAGGAGGTCGGTGCCATCGCGTACAGCCCGGCGACGCAGCCGTTGACGAACAGCCCGACCAGCGCGGCGACGACGAACGCCACCGCGAGCGAGGAGGTACTGGCGATGAACACGGCCAGCAGCACCGCGGTGGCCAGCAGGTATCCGGCGAGCACGTGCCGCAGCGCGAACCGGGCGGCGAGCAGGCCGAGCCCGGCGGCACCGAAGATGCCGCCGACGTTGAGCAGGGTGCCGCCGGCGATGCCCGCGTCCGGGGAGAGCCCGGCCTCGACCAGCAGGGTCGGCGTCCAGCTGGTGACGAAGTAGAACCCGGCCATCACGCAGAAGAAGCTGATCCAGAGCAGCACCGTGGTGCGGCGCAGCGCCGGGCGCAGCAGCGCCCCGTACCCCGCGGCGACGCCGGTCCGCACCGGAGCGCCGTCGGGGAGGGCGGGCAGCGCCGCGTGCCCCATCCGCGCCAGCAGCGCGTTGACCCGCTCCAGCGCCCCGGCCGGGCGGCGCACGAGCAGGAAGTCCAGGGACTCCGGCAGCCGCCACCAGACCAGCGGGACCGCGGCCAGGGTCGCCAGGCCCCCGGCGAGGAACACCGACCGCCAGCCGAACTGCCCGATCAGCGTGGCCGCGAGCACGCCGCCGAGGACGGCCCCGATCGCGTAGCCGGTGGAGTTCAGGCTGACCGCGAGCCCCCGCCAGCGGGCCGAGGCGTACTCCGCGGCGACGACGTTGCTGGTGGCGAGGATGCCGCCGACGCCGAGCCCGGTGATCAGCCGCAGCGCGCCGAGCTGGCCGGGGGACTGCGCCGCGGCCGAGCCCAGCATGGCGAGGCCCGCCACGACCAGGCAGCCCAGCACGATCGGCCGCCGCCCGACGCGGTCGGCCCACGGTCCGATGAGGACCGAACCGGCGGCCATGCCGACCAGGCCCGCGGACAGGAGCAGGCCGAGCTGGCTGCCGGACAGGCCCCATTCGGTGGCGACCGAGCGGCCCGTGAAGGCCATGACCAGCACGTCGAAGCCGTCGAGGACGTTGAGCAGGACGCACGCCGCGACCGCGCCCCACTGGTACCGGGACATCGGTGCGTCGTCGAGCAGGCGGCGGACGGTGTCCGCCGCGGGGGATGGGCGCATGGTGGGACTCCGTCGTCTCCGCGCGGTCGTGGTGGTGCAGCGAGGATGCGGGGCGACGGGGGCCGCGCCGTACGTTCCTTCCGGATAATGGAAGGGTTTCAGCGCGTGGAGGTGCTGAGCGCGCGGCTGATCCCGGCGGCGGTGGTGCGCACCAGCGGGGCGAGCGCGCGGGCGGACACGCTGCCGTGCCGCACGACGAGCGAGACGGCCGCGACGACCTGACCACGGGCGTCGGAGACGGGGGCGCCGACCGACAGCGCGTCGTCGGTGACCTGCCGGTCGCTGACCGAGTGGCCGTCGCGGCGGACGTCGGCGAGCATGCGGCGCATCCGCTGCGGGTCGGTCACCGTGAACGGGGTGTAGCGCTCGATCCGCGCGCCCAGTACCTCGTCCTGCAGCTCCGGCGGCGAGTGCGCGAGCAGTACCAGCCCGACCCCGGTCGCGGTGAGCGCGAAACGCCCCCCGACCCGGGTCTGCACCGGGACCGCGCCGGAGCCGGCGAGCCGCTCGACGAACACCACCTCGGCGCCCTCGCGCACCGCGAGCTGCACGTTCTCCCGGGTGACCCGGGACAGGTCCTCCAGGAACGGCAGCGCCGTCTCGCGCAGCGCCTGCCCGCGCGGGGCGAGCGCGCCGAGCTCCCAGACGCGCAGCCCGATCCGGTAGCGGCCCTCGTCGTCACGTTCCAGCGCGCCCCACGCCGCCAGGTCGGCGACGAGCCGATGCGCGGTCGACAGCGGGACGTCGGCGTGCCGGGCGAGGTCGCTGAGCGACAGCGCGGGCCGGTCGGGGCCGAACGCGTCGAGCAGGCCGAGCGCGCGCACCACGACCGACCCGGTCGGTCCCACCGGGTGGCCGCGACGCGACGTGGTCATGCCCGCCAGTATCAGGCGTCGTAGTCGACCGTGGCGGTGTCGGTCACCGGGCGGGACTGGCAGGTGAGGACGAACCCGGCGGCGACCTCGTCGTCCTCCAGTGCGTAGTTGCGCCGCATGGTCACCTCGCCGTCGGTCACCTTCGCCCGGCACGTCCCGCACACCCCGCCCTTGCAGGCGAACGGCAGGTCGCCACGGACCTTCTGGGCGGCGTCGAGGACGTACTCGCCCGCCGGGACGGCCAGCGTCGTCGACCGTCCGTCGAGGACGACCGTGACCTGCGCGCCGTCGCCGTCCGGCTCGGGCTCGTGGCGGTCGACCTCCGGCGGCGGCTCGTCGACGTAGAACAGCTCGCGGTGCACCCGGCGCCGCTCGACGCCCCGCTCACCGAGCACCGCGACCGCGGCCTCGGTCATGCCGAGCGGGCCGCACAGCCACCAGTCGTCGACGTCGCCGGTGTCGACCAGCGCGGTGAACAGCAGCCGCAGCCGGTCGGCGTCCAGCCTGCCGTTGACGATCTCGGCCTCGGTGGGCTCGCGCGAGAGCACGTGCAGCAGATGCAGCCGCGGGCCGTAGCGGTTCTTCAGGTCGGCGATCTCCTCGGTGAACATCACCGTGTCGGTCCGCCGGTTGCCGTAGACGAGGGTGACGCGGGTGTCGTCGTGCGCGGCCAGCAGCGACGCCGCGATCGACAGCACCGGGGTGATCCCGGACCCGGCGGCGACGAGTCCGTGGTGCGTGCCCGCGGTCAGCTCCGGGGTGAACGACCCGGCCGGCGGGCCGACCTCGACGACGTCGCCCGGGCTCACCTCGTCGACCAGCCAGGCGGAGAACAGGCCGCCGTCGACCCGGCGCACCCCCACCCGCGGTGCGGTCCCGGCGGCGGAGCAGATCGAGTACGACCGGCGCTCCTCGCCGTCGGCGGTGTCCTTCCGGAGGGTCAGGTACTGGCCGGGCCGGAAGTCGTAGTGCCCGCGCAGATCCTCGGGGACGTCGAAGGTGACGGCCACGGCGTCGTCGCACAGCCGGTCGACCTCGGTCACCACGAGCCGGTGGAAGCCGGCGGGCAGCGCGTCGTCCTCGGCCAGCAGGGCCTCGATCTCGTCGTCCAGGGCGAGCGTCGTCCGGCCGTACGCCTGGTTGGCCCGGGCCTGCCACGCCGCCGCGCGCCGCTCGCTCATCGGATCTCCTCGCCGGTCCGGTCGATCACCGGGCACGCTCCGCTCCTCGCTCGCCAGGGCTCGCTGCGATGCTCACGCACCCTCAGATCTCCTTCATGTGCTCGAACGGCTCACGGCAGGTGGTGCACCGCCGCAGCGCGGTGCACGCGGTCGGGCCGAAGCGCGACAGCTCCTCGGTCGCCCGGGACCCGCACTGCGGGCAGGGCACGACCGTCGACGGCGCGTCCAGCGTCAGCGGGATCGGTCCGCCCGTCCGCGGGGCGCTCCCGGGTGGCGCGACGCCGGCCTCGGCGAGCTTGCGCCGCCCGGCCTCGCTGATCCAGTCCGTGCTCCAGGCGGGGGAGAACACCGTCCGCACCTCGACGCCGGTGTACCCGGCCGCGGCGAGCGCGCCGCGGATGTCCGCGCGCATCTCCTCGATCGCCGGGCAGCCGGAGTAGGTCGGGGTGATCGTGACCGTCACCGTGTCGTCCTGTTCGGACACCGAGCGGATCACGCCGAGGTCGTCGAGGGTGAGCATCGGCATCTCGGGGTCGACGACCTGCGCGACGACCGTGCCCGCCCCGCTCACCAGGACGCCCCGGGGTGCCGGCGCGCGAGGCTCTGCAGCACGACGAGCGCGGGCTCCAGCTTCTCGGTGTGCACGCCCTGGCGGCCGCCGCGGCCCCCGATCGTGCCGGTCGGCGGCACCTGCGGCACGGTCAGCGTGGCCCGTCCGATCACCTGCGCGAGCACGGCGTCGACCTCCTCGCGGGTGTCCGCCGGGTCGACGGCGACACCGGCGGCGACCAGGCGTCGCTCGGTGTCGGTGGTGCGGAACAGTTCGCCGAGGTGCGGCCACACCCACTCCAGCGCGTCCTGCATGCGCCGGTGCGACTCCGGCGTGCCGTCGCCGAGGCGCAGCGTCCACCGCGCGGCGTGGTCACGGTGGTAGGTGACCTCCTTGACCCCCTTCGCGGCGACGGCGGCGACCACCGGGTCGGCGGAGTCCGTGAGCCGGTGCAGCAGCGCGAGCCGCCAGCTGGAGAACACCAGCAGCCGGGCGATGGCGCGGGCGAAGTCCAGGTCGTCGGACGGCTCGACGAGCCCGACGCAGCGGAACTCCGACACCTCGCGCCAGTAGGCCAGCGCGTCCTCGTCGCGGCCGGTCAGGTGCCCGGCGCGGGACAGCAGCACCCGGGCCTGGCCGAGCAGGTCGAGCGCGGTGTTGGCGAGCGCGACCTCCTCTTCCAGCTCCGGGGCGTTCGAGACCCACTCGGTCAGCCGGTGGGACAGGATCAGCGCGTCGTCGCCGAGCATCAGGCAGTACTCCGCGAGGTCCGCCGGATCGGTGCCTGCGGGAACCGGCGCGACGATGTCCGCCTCGCTGTCCTCGAACCCCGAGCCGAACGCCCAGCGCGGGTCGTCGCCCTCCTCGGTGAGGCCGTCGTAGACGGAGCCGCTCACAGGTGCGGCACCTCCTCCGGGATCGCGTAGAATGTCGGGTGCCGGTAGACCTTGTCCCCGCTCGGGGCGAAGAACGGATCCTTCTCGTCCGGGCTGGACGCGGTGATCGCGTCGGCGCGGACCACCCAGATGCTCACGCCCTCGTTGCGGCGGGTGTAGACGTCGCGGGCGTTGTGCAGGGCCATCTCGTCGTCCGCGGCGTGCAGCGACCCGACGTGGACGTGGTTGAGCCCGCGCTTGCCGCGGACGAAGACCTCGTAGAGCGGCCAGGCGCGACGGCTCGGCTTCGCACCCCGCCCGGTCTCGACACCCGTCGTCGGGACGGAGCCGTGGCCGCCCTCGGCGTTCATGCTCGTTCCGCCTGCGCTGCTCTCGGTGTTCATGCTCGTTCCGCCCGCGCTGCGCTCGGTGCTCATGTCCTGCTCGCTCACTGGTCCACCCTCCGGGTGTCGGTGATCGTGATTGGGTTGCCGATGCGCCCGAGGTGCCGCTGGGTCATCGCCCTGCTCGCTCGACTCGGTTGAGGTCCAGCATGAGATCTGCGGGG
>NZ_JAMXSG010000181.1:0-12034 GCF_024124365.1 Pseudonocardia sp. McavD-2-B | reverse complement strand
GTCGTCCTCGGCCGGCCCGTCCGGCGGCGCAGGGCCGCTCTCGGGGCGCGGGAGGGGGACCGCGGGGGCCGTGGCCGCGTCCGCGGTCGTGGCGACGTCCGTGGTCGTGGCGACGTCCGCGGTCGTGGCGGCACTGCTCGGCTCCAACGGGACCGGGACGGAGCCGGCAGCACCGTCATCCGCCGGACCGTCGTGGACCGCGCCGTCCGCGGCTGCGCCGTCGTGGTCCGCACCGTCCGCGGCTGCGCCGTCGTGGTCCGCACCGTCCGCGGCTGCGCCGTCGTGGTCCGCACCGTCCGCGGCTGCGCCGTCGTGGTCCGCACCGTCCTGGGACAGGGCAGCGACACCGTCGGTCGTGGTTCTGTCGTCGTCGCCCGGGCCGGTCCCGCCCGCGGTGACACCGTCCCCGTCGGCTCCGTTCCCGTCGGCACCGCGACCCGACGCCTCCGGACCGGACAGGTCCGGGGCCGTCGCCGTGACTCCGGGCGCGACGTCCGCCGGCCGGGTCCCGGGCGCCGGATCGGCCTCCGTCCCGCCGGGCAGCCCGTGCCCGCCCGGTGCATCGCGGTTCCCCGTGGGCCCGCCCGACGTCGCCCCGGGGCCGGACCACTCCCCCGCACCGTCCGCCGAGGAGGGCGACGGTGCGACGTCCGGCGAGGGCGTGTGCGCCCCGGCCGCCGCGGCGGACGGGTCGACCGCCCCCGCGGTGTCGAACAGCCCCACGGTCCCGGGGTCGCGCCCCGGGCCCGGCCCGTCGGGCACCTCCGCCGTGTCGGGCGTCCCCGTGGCCTCCGGACCGCCCTCGACGGTCCCTCCGCGGCGACGGGACACCAGTACCCCCGCCGCCACCAGGACCACGAGCACCGCCAGCAGTACCCACATCCAGCCCATGCCGGACCTCCGTCCGCCCGGGACCGTCCCGGACCGCTGTCGCCGTGCTTGGTATCACGGATCGTGCCCGCCCCGCCGTCGTCTCGCGCGGGAGCCCACCCGTACCGGATCATCGTGCCCGTGATCGACGACCCGAAGCGACCATGACCACCGCTCGTTCCCCCGAACGAACCACACCCGAACGGAGTGAGCGGAACCCCGCCGGGCTCACCGCGGGCGTCGGCGCGTACGTCCTGTGGGGCCTGTTCCCGGCGTTCTGGCCGCTGCTGGACCCCGCGGCGCCGCTGGAGGTGCTCGCCCACCGCGTGCTGTGGACCGCGGTGCTGATGTCGCTGGTGCTGACCGTGCTGCGCGGCTGGGGCGACGTGCGCGGGCTCGGTGTCCGGGGATGGCTCGCGACCGCCGCCGCCGCGGTGTTCATCGCGGTGAACTGGGGCCTGTTCATCTGGGGCGTGTCGGTGGGGCTGATCGTCGAGTCCGCGCTCGGCTACTACATGACCCCGCTGGTCGGGGTGCTGTTCGGCGTTCTCGTCCTGCGGGAGCGGCTGCGGCCCGCGCAGTGGGTGGCGCTGGGGCTGGCGGCGACGGCCGTCGTCGTCATCGCCGTCGGGAACGGGACGGTGCCGTGGCTGTCGATGGCGCTGGCCTGCTCGTTCGGGATCTACGGACTGTTCAAGGCGACCGCGCCGCTGCCCGCCGCAGCCGGGCTGACCGCGGAGGGCCTCGTACTCGTCGTGCCGGCCGCGGTGTTCCTGGTCGTCGTGGCGCTCTCCGGCGGCGGCACGTTCACCGGGCACGGCCCGTGGCACCTGCTGCTCATGCTGTCCGCGGGCCCGGCGACGGCGCTGCCGCTGCTGCTCTACGGCTCCGCGGCGCGACGGCTGCCGCTGACGACCCTCGGGGTGCTGCTCTACATCAACCCCACACTGCAGTTCCTGTGGGGTGTGCTGGTGGTCGGCCAGCCGATGGCCCCGGCCCGCTGGGCCGGGTTCGCCCTCGTCTGGCTGGCGCTGGTGGTCTTCACCGTCGACCTGCTGCGACGGCGACGCCCACCGGCACCTCAGCCCACCCGCTCCACCGTGTAGTCGGTCAGCGTCCGCAGCGCCTCGATCGCCGGGCACGGCGGCAGCACCGCCAGCTCGGCGCGCGCCCGGTCGGCGTACCCGGCGACGGTCTCGCGGGCCTTGACCAGCGCGTCACCGGAGCGGAGCAGCTCCAGCGCCTCGGCCACCTCGTCGTCGTCGCTGATCGGAGCGGCCAGCAGCTGACGCAGCCTGCGCGCGTCGGCGGAGTCGTCGCCGTCGCGCAGGGCGTAGAGCATCGGCAGGGTGTGCACGCCCTCGCGCAGGTCGGTGCCGGGCGTCTTGCCCGAGTCGTCCGACGGCGACGCGATGTCGATGATGTCGTCGGAGATCTGGAACGCCGCCCCGATGACCTCGCCGAAGGTCCGCAGCGCCTCGACGTGCTCGGCGGGTGCGCCGGAGAACATGCCGCCGTAGCGGCCCGAGGTCGCGATGAGCGACCCGGTCTTCTCCGCGACCACCCGCAGGTAGTGCTGCACCGGGTCGTCGGACGCCTTGGGGCCGCGGGTCTCGCGCATCTGACCGGTCACGAGCAGCGCGAACGTCTCGGCGATGATCCGCACCGCGTCCGGCCCCAGGTCGGCGACCAGCCGCGACGCGTGCGCGAACAGGAAGTCCCCGGTCAGGATCGCGATCGAGTTGTCCCAGCGCGAGTTCGCGGACTCCGCGCCCCGCCGCATGGACGCCTCGTCCATCACGTCGTCGTGGTACAGCGTCGCCAGGTGGATCAGCTCCACCACGGCGGCCGCCGTGATGACCTCGTCGCGTTCGGGATGCGGTCCCACCTGCGCCGCGAGCAGCGTGAACAGCGGACGGAACCGCTTGCCCCCCGCGTCGATCAGGTGCAACGAGGTCTCGGTGACGAACTCGTAGTCGCTGTGCACCTCGCGGTGCAGCAGGTCCTCGACCCGCTTGAGCCCGTCAGCGGTGGCCTCGGCCAGGACCGGATCGGCCATCCGGATCCCGGCCACACTCTGTGTCTCCACCCCAACAGCCTACGAACGTCAGCCCGAGAACGCGCCGCTGGCGGCCCATTCGAGGACGGGTGTGGGAAGAATCCCGAGAACGAGGGTCGCCAGCGTGCCCAGGGTGATGGCCACGGTGGTGAACGCCCCGGGCACGACGACGGCCGGACCGTCCTCGGCGGGCTCCCGGAAGTACATGAGCACCACGATGCGCAGGTAGAAGAACGCGGCCACCGCGGACGCGACCAGCGCGATCACCACCAGCGGCACCATGCCGTCCGCCGACGCCGCCGAGAACACCGCGAACTTGGCGGTGAACCCGCTGGTCAGCGGGATGCCGGCGAGCGCGAGCAGCAGGAACGTCATGATCCCGGCGACGAGCGGCGACCGCTTCGCCAGGCCCGCCCAGGCCGCCAGGTCCGAGGCCTCGCCGTCACCGGTGCGGACCAGCGAGATGATCCCGAAGACCGCGACCGTCGTGAAGCCGTAGGCCAGCAGGTAGAACATCAGCCCGGACGTGCCCTGCGGCGTCAGCGCCATGGCGCCGAGCAGGATGAACCCGGCGTGCGCGATCGAGGAGTAGGCGATCATGCGCTTCACGTCGGTCTGGGTGAGCCCCAGCACCGCGCCGACGACCATCGAGACGACCGCGACCACCCACAGCACGCCGCGCCACTCCCAGACGGTGCTGCCGAAGCCGACGTAGAGCACCCGGGCGATCGCGCCGAACGCGGCGACCTTCGTGCAGGCCGCCATGAACGCCGTGACCGGCGTCGGGGCGCCCTGGTAGACGTCCGGGGTCCAGGTGTGGAACGGGGCGACCGAACCCTTGAACAGCAGCCCCACCAGCAGCAGCGCCAGGCCCGCGAACAGCAGCGTGTCCGACGCCAGGGTGCCCGCGGCGGCCTGGGAGATCGCCGAGAGCCGCACCGAGCCCGCGTAGCCGTAGAGCAGCGCGATGCCGTAGAGGAAGAACGCCGAGCCGAACGCGCCGAGCAGGAAGTACTTGACCGCGGACTCCTGCGACAGCAGCCGGCGGCGCCGCGCCAGCCCGCACATCAGGTACAGCGGCAGCGACAGGACCTCGAGGGCGATGAACATCGTGAGCAGGTCGTTCGCCGCGACGAACGCCATCATGCCGCCGAGCGCGAACAGCACGAACGGGAACGGCTCGGTCTGCATCGTCGGTGTCTCGTCGGGTGCCCCGTAGGAGCGGTCGACGTGCTCGCCGCCGGCCGGGGTGGCAGGGCCGCCGCCGGAGCGGACCGCGGCCCGCTCGGCGGCCGAGGCCACGAACACCCCGCCCGGCTCCACCGACCGGTCCGCGATCAGCAGCAGGCTGGGGATCGCGAGGACGATCAGGGTGCCCCACAGGAACAGTGACGGCGCGTCCACCGACAGCGCGGCGCCGAAGGTCAGCACCGCCGCCGGGGACCCGAGCGCGTACCCGGCCAGCGCGACGAGCGCCGCGACCAGGGTCAGCCCGGTCAGCACGACCTGGACGGGCCAGCGCTGGTGCCGCGGGAGGAACGCCTCCAGCAGCACCGACACGCAGGCACCCGCGAACACGATCCACAGCGGCGCGGTGGCCGCCCAGTCGACCGCGGGCATCTCGATCGGAGCCACCTGGGCGGGGAGAACCAACGAGCTCATCGAGCGATCCCTCCAGCGACGACCGGGTCGGGCAGGCCGAGCTCGGTCATCGTCGCCGTCACCGACGGGTTGATCAGGTCGAGCACCGGGCCCGGGTAGAAGCCGAGCACCACGATCGCGACGATCAGCGGCACGAGCACGCCGATCTCGCGACCCGTGAGGTCGGGGAAGCCGGAGCCCTTGCGCTGCGCGGCGACCGCCGGGTCGATCATCGACCCCGGGCCACCCGCGCCGCCGCGCTCCAGTGCCGCCATGACCGCGGTGCCGCGCACCGGGCCCTGCATCGTGCGCTGGTAGAACCACAGCACGTAGAGCGCGGCGAAGATGATGCCGATCGTCGCTATCACGGTGAACACCGGCCGGTTCGGGAACGAGCCGACCAGCACCAGGAACTCCGAGACGAACGAGTTCGTGCCGGGCAGCGCCAGCGAGCTCATCCCGGCCAGCAGCAGACAGCCCGCCATCACCGGGGCGAGCTTCGCGACGCCGCCGTAGTCGGCGATCAGGCGCGAGCCGCCGCGGCTGATCAGCACGCCGACCATGACGAACAGCATGCCGGTCGAGAGACCGTGGTTGACCATGTAGAGCGTCGCGCCGGCGAAGGCCTGCGAGGAGAACGCGAACACCCCGAGCGCGATGAAGCCGAAGTGCGCCACCGAGGTGTAGGCGACGAACCGGCCCATGTCGGTCTGGGCGACCGCGAGCAGCGCGGCGTAGACGATCCCGGCGACGGCGAGCACCAGCACCAGCGGCGCCAGGGTCTGCGACGCCTGCGGGAACAGCGGCAGCAGGTAGCGCAGGAAGCCGTAGGTACCGACCTTGTCCAGCACGCCGACCAGCAGCACCGCGCCGACGATCGGGGCCTCGGCACCGGCGTCGGGCAGCCAGGTGTGGAACGGCACGAGCGGCGCCTTGATCGCGAACGCGACGAAGAAGCCGAGGAACAGCCAGATCTGGGTCGACTCCGGCACGCTCGACGCCATCGCCTGCAGGTCGGCCCAGGTGAACGTGCCCTGGCCCAGCTGCTGCTCGCTGACCACGAACAGCCCGATCAGCGACGCCAGCATGATGAGGCCGCCGAGCAGCGAGTACAGGAAGAACTTCACCGCCGCGTACTGCCGGCGCGGCCCGCCGAAGCGGCCGATCAGGAAGTACATCGGGACCAGCATGGCCTCGAAGAACACGTAGAACAGGAAGACGTCGGTGGCGGCGAAGACACCGACCAGCGTCGCCTGGGTCGCCAGCAGCAGCGCGAAGTATCCGGCGGCCGAGCGGCCCTCGGGCAGCTTCTCCGCCCACGCGAACAGCATCAGGCCGGGCACCAGGAACGCGGTGAGCCCGATCAGCGCCAGCGCGATGCCGTCGACGCCGAACGCGATGTGCGTACCGAACGCGGGGATCCAGGACATCGAGAACTCGAGCTGGAACCGGGCGCCGGCCTGCGCCGCGGGGATGGAGTAGAGCGCCCACGCGACGACGACGAGTACCAGCTCCAGCAGCGCCGTCGCCATCGCGACCGCCTTCGCGAGCCCGGTGTTGGCGCGCAGCGGGTACATGACCAGCGCGCCGACGACCGGCACCAGCAGCAGGACGATCAGGAACGGGTTGCCCCCGGAGCCGGGGACGATGGGAGCCGTGTCCAGGGGGGTCATGAGACGAACCTCACCGCCAGCATCGCGGCGACGACGATGACCGCCCCGCCGAGCATCGAGAGTGCGTAGGACCGGACGAAGCCGGTCTGGAGCCGGCGCAGGCGGCTGGAACCGCCGCCGAACGCCGACGCGGTGCCGTTGACGGCCCCGTCGATCCCGCGGTCGTCGAACCAGGCGAGCGCCCGCGTGAGGACGATGCCGGGCCGCTCGATGAACGCCTCGTTGAAGGCGTTCGCGCCGAGGTCGGCACGGGCCGCGGCGACGACCGGCGACACCCGCTGCGGGCGCTCCACCGGCACCGGGGAGCGGCCGACGAACAGGTAGCCCGCCAGCACGCCGAGCAGCGAGACGCCGACGACCAGCCACGGGATCACCGCGTGCGGCAGGGCGCCGCCCTCGAGCTCGAGGCGCTCCCCCACGACCGGGGCGAGCCACTCCGGGACCATCCCGTAGAGCACGCCGCCGCCGAAGACGGAGCCGACGGCCAGCACGATCATCGGGACGGTCATCGTCGCCGGGGACTCGTGCGGGTGGTAGTCGCGGCCGTCGGTGGACTGCACCGTGCGCCAGCGCTCCGCACCGAAGAACGTCATGATCATCAGGCGGGTCATGTAGAAGGCGGTCAGACCGGCCGCGAGCGTCGCGAGCCCGCCGAACACCCAGCCCTGCCAGCCCTCCTGTGCGAACGCGGCCTCGATGATCGCGTCCTTGGAGAAGTAGCCGGACAGGAACGGGAAGCCGATCAGCGCGAGGTAGCCGAGGCCGAAGGTCACGAAGGTGACCGGCATCTTCCGCCACAGGCCGCCGAAGCGGCGCATGTCGACGTCGTCGTTCATGGCGTGCATGACCGAACCGGCGCCGAGGAAGAGCCCGGCCTTGAAGAAGCCGTGCGTCAGCAGGTGCAGGATGCCCAGCGCGTAGCCGGCCGGCCCGAGCCCGACGGCGAGGATCATGTAGCCGATCTGGCTGACCGTGGAGTAGGCCAGGACCTTCTTGATGTCGTCGTAGGCGCAGCCGATGATCGCGCCGATCATCAGCGTGATGACACCGATGAGCGCGACGACCAGCCGTCCGGTCTCGGACAGGTTGTAGATCGGCGACGCCCGGGCGATGAGGTAGACGCCCGCGGTGACCATCGTGGCCGCGTGGATGAGGGCCGAGACCGGGGTCGGGCCCTCCATCGCGTCCGGGAGCCAGGACTGCAGGGGGAACTGGCCGGACTTGCCGCAGGCGCCGAGCAGGAGCAGCAGCGTGATCGCGAGGACCGTGCCGCCGCCGACCTCGCCGATGCGGGCGAAGACCTCGGTGTACTGCAGGGTCCCGAGCTCCAGCCAGAGCAGGAAGATCGCGATCGCCAGGCCGACGTCGCCGACCCGGTTCATCAGGAAGGCCTTCTTCGCCGCCGTCGCCGCGGAGGGCCGGTCCTGGTAGAAGCCGATCAGCAGGTACGACGCCAGACCGACGCCCTCCCAGCCGAGGTAGAGCATCACGAAGTTGTTGCCGAGGACCAGCACCAGCATCGCGGCGACGAACAGGTTCAGCTGCGCGAAGAACCGCCGCCGGTTCGGGTCGTGGCTCATGTAGCCGACCGAGTAGAGGTGGATGAGCGCCCCGACCCCGGTGATCAGCAGTACGAACGTCAGCGACAGCGTGTCGATCCGGAGCCCGAAGTCGACCTCCAGCGCGCCGGAGGACATCCAGGACCACAGCGACTGCTCGCGCAGCCGCTCGTCGGCGGGCAGACCGAGGGTCTGCAGGAATATCGTCACACCGACGACGAAGGCGCCGACGACGGTCGCGACGCCGAGCCAGTGGCCCCAGGCGTCGGCCCGCCGTCCGGCGAGGAAGAGCACGAGTGCACCGGCCGCGGGGAGCGCGATCAGCAACCAGGCCAGCGAGGCGGCGCCGGTCGCCTGCGGGGCGGCCTGTGCGAGAAGGACGGTCACCAGCGCGCTCCTAGTACTTCAAGAGGTTCGCGTCGTCCACCGACGACGACTGGCGGGTGCGGAAGATCGCCGTGATGATCGCGAGCCCGACGACGACCTCACAGGCCGCGACGACCATCACGAACAGGGCCATCACCTGGCCGTCGAGGTTGCCGTTGATGCGCGAGAACGTGACCAGGGTCAGGTTCACCGCGTTCAGCATGAGCTCGATGCACATGAACACGACCACGGCGTTGCGCCGCACCAGGACGCCGACGGCGCCGATGGTGAACAGCAGCGCCGAGAGCAGCAGGTAGTACTCGGGCCTCATCGGTGCTCCCCGGTGTCGGCGGCCTCACCGGAGGCGGCGGTCCGGTCGGGTGCGGGGCGGCCGGTCAGCGCGTGCGCGTCCGGGGTCGTCGTGTCCGGCACGTCGACCGCGACCGACTCGATGATCTCCGACAGCGACTCCGGGGCGATCGAGCCGTCGGGCAGGATCGCCGGGACCGCGACCGAGTTCGCCGTCGCGTAGACGCCGGGGCCGGGCAGCGGGGAGATGCGGGCGTGCTCGCCGCGCAGCCGCTTCAGCACCGTCGCGCGCTGGCCGATCTTGGTGTGCTGGCTGCTCTGCGAGCCGGACAGCACCATCGCGCCGAGCGCGGCGACCATCAGCAGGGCCGCGGTCAGCTCGAACGCCAGCAGGTAGTCGGTGAAGATCAGCCGGCCGAGGCCGGGGACGTTGCCGTTCCACCCGAGCCCGCCCTGCGCCAGCCCCGCGGGGGTGACGCTGGTCAGGCCGCGGGCCAGCCCGCCGACCAGCAGCGCGGCCAGCGCGACGCCGAACACCAGCGCCGCGGCCCGCTGCCCGCGCAGGACCTCGATCACCGAGTCCTTGGAGTCCCGTCCGACCAGCATGAGGACGAACAGGAACAGCATCATCACGGCACCGGTGTAGACGATGATCTGCACGAACCCGAGGAACGGGGCGGACTGCACCAGGTACAGCACCGCGATCGAGAACATCGTCAGGACCAGCAGCAGCGCGGCGTGCACCGCGTGCCGGGCGAAGACCAGGCCGAGCGCACCGGCCAGCGCCACCGGTCCGAGGATCCAGAACGCGACCGCCTCGCCGGTGCTCACCTCCCCGGCCGCCTGGGCCAGGACCGCGGCCGTGGTCATCGGGCCTGCTCCTTGGTCTGGTCCTGGGCGGACACCTTCGCGAGCGTCGGACCGGAGACGTAGTAGTCCTGCTCGTCGGAGCCCAGGCGCATCGGGTGCGGCGGCTGCTCCATGCCCGGCAGCAGCGGGGCCATCAGCTGCTCCTTGGTGTAGATGAGGTCCTGCCGGTTGTCGTCGGCCAGCTCGTAGAAGTTCGTCATCGTGAGCGAGCGCGTCGGGCAGGCCTCGATGCACAGGCCGCAGCCGATGCACCGCAGGTAGTTGATCTGGTAGATCGCGCCGTAGCGCTCACCGGGCGAGTACCGCGCCTCCTCGGTGTTGTCCCCGCCCTCGACGTAGATGGCGTCGGCCGGGCAGGCCCAGGCGCACAGCTCGCAGCCGACGCACTTCTCCAGCCCGTCCGGGTGCCGGTTGAGCTGGTGGCGCCCGTGGTAGCGCGGCGCGGCGGGCGGGAAGTCCTCGGGGTACTCCTCGGTGACGACCTTCTTGAACATCGTCGAGAAGGTGACGCCGAATCCCTTGAAGAAGTCGAACATCTAGCGCGCGTCCTTTCCGGCCGTGACGGCCTTCCGACGCTTCGGGGGTGAGTCGGGGACCACCAGGTCCAGCGGCGGCACCGGATAGTCCGACGCCGGCTCGACCGGTGGCGCCTCGGTCTGCCGGTCGGGCAGCAGGAACGCCACCGCGAGCACGACGGCGAGCGCGAAGCCGATCAGCGACAGCAGCAGCACGTAGTTGTCCGAGCCGGTGTTGACGAACGCCCGGATGCCGAAGATCGCGACGATCCAGACCAGCATGACCGGGACCAGGACCTTCCAGCCCAGCTTCATGAACTGGTCGTAGCGGAACCGCGGCAGCGTCCCGCGCAGCCAGATGAACACGAACAGGAACAGCAGCACCTTGATGATGAAGGCGACGAACTGCAGCCAGCCGTACTCGTTGAGGAAGCTCAGCGGCCACGGCCACATGCCGCCGCCGAGGAACAGCGTCACCGCCATCGCCGAGACGGTCACCATGTTCACGTACTCGGCGAGGAAGAACAGCGCGAACTTCAGCGACGAGTACTCGGTGTGGAAGCCGCCGACCAGCTCCGACTCGGCCTCGGGGAGGTCGAACGGGGCCCGGTTGGTCTCGCCGACCATCGCGATCACGAAGACCACGAAGCTCGGCAGCAGGAGCCAGAAGTACCAGCCCGACGCCTGCGCCCCGACGATCGTCGCGGTGGACAGCGAGCCGGAGTAGAGGACGACGCCGACGACGGCCAGGCCCAGCGCGATCTCGTAGGAGATGACCTGGGCGGCCGAGCGCAGCGCACCGAGCAGGGAGTACGGCGAGCCCGAAGCCCAGCCGCCGAGCACGATGCCGTAGACGCCGATCGAGGAGCAGGCCAGCACGACGAGCACGCCGACCGGGACGTCGACGAGCTGGAGCGCCGTCTGCTCGCCGAAGATCGTGACCTCGCCGCCGAACGGGATGACGGAGAAGGCGACGAACGCCGGGATCGTCGAGATGACAGGGGCGATGAAGTAGACCTTCTTGTCGGCCATCGCCGGCATGATGTCTTCCTTGAACGCCAGCTTCAGACCGTCGGCGAGGCTCTGCAGCCAGCCGCCGGGGCCGGTCCGGTTCGGGCCCGGACGGTGCTGCATCCGGCCGACGACCTTGCGCTCCCAGTTGATCATGAACAGGGTCAGCACGACACCGAGCGCGAACAGCCCGACGACCTTGATCAGAATCAGCCAGATCGGGTCGTCGGCGAGCAGCGCCTGGGTGTGCGTCAGCTGGTCCACCGGGGTGGGCGGGACCTGGGACAGGTTCACGACGCGCTTCCGTTCCCGGCCGGACCGACCGTCACGAGGTCACCGTGGCCCACTCCGAGTGTGGGGCGGACGTGCGAGCCGGGTGAGCAGGTCGGCAGCCAGACGACGCCGTCGGGCAGGTCGGTCAGCGCGACCGGCAGGGTGATCGCCCCGCGGTCGGTGCGGACCGTCGCCTCGGCGCCTTCGACCAGCGCGAGCCGCTCCGCGGTGGCCGCGTTGACCTTGACGTAGGGCCGCCGTGCCGTGCCGGCGAGCGCGGGCTCGTCGATCTGGAGGCTGCCGTCGTCGATCATCTGGCGCGAGGTGGCGAGGACCGCCTGGCCGTAGCCGGGACGCCGGGCCCGGCCCGCCGTGTGGTCCGGTGCGACGCCGCCGGCGCGACGCGAGCCGAGCCGCTCCAGCTCCCCGGCCGCGGCGGCCGGGGTCTGGGTGAACAGGTCCGCGTCCATCTCGACGCCGAGGGTGTCGAGCACCCGGCAGTCCGGGAGCACGCCGATCGCGTCGAGCGCGACGCCGAACTCGCGGCGGCGGCCCTCCCAGTTGACGTAGGCGCCGGAGCGCTGGGCGTCCGGGGCGACCGGGAGCACGACGTCCGCGAGCTCGGTGACCGCCGAGGTGTGGATCTCCAGGCTGACCAGGAACCCCACCTCCCGCAGCGCGGTGATCGCCGCGGTCGGGTCGGCCATGTCCTGCGGGTCGACCCCGCCCACGACCAGTGCGGCCAGCTCGCCGGACGCGGCGGCGGCGAGGATCGCGTCGCCGTCACGGCCCGGGGCGGCCGGGACGGGGGCGCCCCAGACCTGCTCGAGCTCGGCGCGGGCGGCGGCATCGGTGACGAGCCGGCCGCCGGGCAGCAGGGTGGGCAGC
>NZ_JAMXSG010000180.1:0-12062 GCF_024124365.1 Pseudonocardia sp. McavD-2-B | reverse complement strand
TGAGCACCAACGCGCGGGAGGCGCGGCTGCTCACCGGGGAGCCGACCGCGGCGCGGGCCGCCGGGGCGCGCCCCCGCCCGTCGCCGCGGGCGGAGATCCCGCGCCCGCTGCGGATCGCCTCCGAGGCCTGTGCCCGGATGCTCGTCATCGCCGCCGGGTTCGCGCTGCTCGTCTTCCTCGTGATCGAGCTGCGGGTCGTGGTCGTCCCGGTGGCGATCGCGGTACTGCTGTCCGCACTGCTCGCCCCGCTGGTCCGGTGGCTGCACGAGCGGCGGGTGCCCCGCGGCATCGCGACGGCGCTGGTGATGGTCGGCGGTCTGGCCGCGCTCGGGGGGCTGCTGACCGCCGTCGTCAGCACCCTGGTCGACGGCACGTCCCAGGTGGTGGCGGAGGTCACCGACAACGTCGGCTCGCTGCAGGGGCTCGCCGACGCGACGCCGTTCCGGATCGACGTCGGCGTGCTCGGCGACCAGGTGCTGCAGGCGGTGCGCGACAACCAGCAGACGCTGACCTCCGGCGCGGTGACGACCGCCGCGACCGTCGGGGAGATCCTCGCCGGGTTCGCGCTCTGCCTCTTCGCGTTGATCTTCATGCTCCACGACGGCCGCCGCATCTGGGGGTTCGTCCGGCTGCTCGCCCCGCGGGCCCGGCGCTCGCGGGTCGACGTCGCCGCCCGCCGGGCGTTCGCCTCGCTCGTCGGCTACGTACGGGCGACGGTGCTGGTCGCGATCGTCGACGCCATCGGGATCGGCCTGGGCCTGTGGGCGACGGGTGTGCCGTTCGTGCTGCCGCTGGCCGCGCTGGTGTTCCTCGGTGCGTTCGTGCCGATCATCGGGGCGGTGCTGACCGGCGCCGTCGCGGTGCTGGTCGCGCTGGCCACCGAGGGACCGGTGACCGCGCTGATCGTGCTCGGTGTCGTGCTGGCGGTGCAGCAGCTGGAGAGCCACGTGCTCCAGCCGGTGCTGATGGGCCGGGCCGTCCGGCTGCACCCGCTGGCGGTCGCGCTCGGCGTCGCGGTCGGGGTGGTCGTCGCCGGGATCGCCGGCGCGCTGCTCGCCGTCCCGCTGCTGGCCGTACTGACCGCCGCGGTGCGGTCCCTGGTCGCGTCGCGCGAGGTCGCGCCGCGGGCGGTGGACCCGCTGCGCCCGCGCGAGGCGAACCCGCCGCCCGCCCTGCCGGGCTGAGCGCACGCCCTGCCGCGCAGTGCCTGCGGTGGGACGATCGCGCCGTGCGTTATCTCGTGACGGGTGCGACCGGCTACATCGGTGGGCGGCTCGCGCCCCGGCTGCTGGGCCACGGTCCGGAGCCCGACCTCGTCCCGGACCCGTCCACGGGCCCGGTCCACGTGCGCTGCCTGGTCCGCAACCCGGACAAGCTCGCCGACGTGCCGTGGGCCGCCGACGCCGAGATCGTGCAGGGCGACCTGCTGGACCCGGACAGCGTCCGCGCGGCCTGCGAGGACGTCGACGTCGTCTACTTCCTCGTGCACTCGCTGTCGGACTCCGACTTCGCCGCCACCGACCGGCGGGCCGCGCTGATCCTCGGGGAGGCGGCGCGCGCGGCCGGCGTGAAGCGGATCGTCTACCTGGGTGGTCTGCACCCGGACACCGGGGCCGGGAAGCTCTCGGCCCACCTGGCGTCGCGGGTGGAGGTGGGGGAGACCCTGCTGCGCTCCGGGGTACCGACGGTCGTGCTGCAGGCCGCGGTGATCCTCGGCTCCGGCTCGGCCAGCTTCGAGATGCTGCGCTACCTGACCCAGCGGCTCCCGCTGATGGTCACCCCGCGCTGGGTGCACAACCGGATCCAGCCGATCGCGGTGCGCGACGTGCTGCGCTACCTGATCCGGGTCGCGGAGATCGACGCGCCGGCCGCCGAGCTGAACCGGACCTTCGACATCGGCGGCCCCGAGGTCCTCACCTACTACGAGATGATGCAGCGCTACGCCCGCGTCGCCGGCCTGTCCCGGCGCCGGGTGCTGCCGGTGCCGGTGCTGTCGCCGTCGTTGTCCGCGCACTGGATCAACGTCGTCACGCCCGTCCCGAAGTCGATCGCGAAGCCGCTGATCGAGTCCCTGGTCCACGAGGTCGTCTGCTCCGAGGACGACATCAAGGCCCGCATCCCCGACCCGCCGGGCGGGCTGATCGGCTACGACCGCGCCGTCGAGCTGGCCCTGTCCCGCATCACCGACGGCGAGGTCGAGACCCGCTGGTCGGGCGCGACGGTGGCGAACGTGCCGTCCGACCCGCTGCCCAGCGACCCGGAGTGGGCCGGTGGCGACGTCTACCTCGACGAGCGCGAGCAGGCCTGCGCCGCCACCCCGGAACGGCTGTGGACGGTCGTCGAGGGCATCGGCGGGGAGCGCGGCTGGTACTCGTTCCCGCTGGCCTGGTCGGTGCGCGGCTGGATGGACCGCGCGGTCGGCGGCGTCGGGCTCTCCCGCGGCCGTCGCGACCCGCACGACCTGCGCACCGGCGACGCGCTGGACTGGTGGCGGGTGGAGCGGATGGTCGAGCCCGGCGGGGCCCGCCCGGCCGGCAGCGACCGCGACCCCGAGGAGGGGCTGCTGCGGCTGCGCGCGGAGATGAAGGTGCCCGGCCGGGCCTGGCTGGAGATGTCGGTGCGCCCGCGTCCGGGCGGGTCGACCTACCACCAGCGGGCGGTGTTCATCCCGCACGGCCTCCCCGGCTACCTGTACTGGTGGTCGGTCGCGCCGTTCCACGGGATCGTCTTCGGCGGGATGGTCCGCAACATCACCCGCACCGCCGAGCGCGACGGCGACGTCCCCGCCCCGGCGAGCCGCCGTCCGGCATGGCTGCGGTCCCGGTCGCACCGCGACCGGGCGGCCTGACCGCCTCCGGGTCGGCGCTCCCCCGGACCACGGTGGCCCGCGCGGCGGCGTCAGCCGCGATCGGGGCCCGAGAGGGCGGCGAGCAGCACGGCGGACTCGCGCTCGGACACCGAGCGCGCGAAGTGCAGGAGCACGGCCTCGGTGTCGCCGGGGCCGTCGAGCAGGTCGCGCAGGGCGCGCGCGGTCTCCTCCTCGCGGCTCGCGGCCGGCGTGTAGAGGTAGGCGCGACCGTCCAGCTCCCGCTGCACCCAGCCCTTGCGGTGCAGATTGTCGAGCACCGTCATGACGGTCGTGTACGCCAGCGGACGGGCCGGGGCCAGGCGGGCGCGGACGTCGCGCACCCGGCACGGTCCCGCGTCGCCCCACAGCACGTCCATCACGGCGGCCTCGAGCTCGCCGAGTCGACCACGCATGTTGCCTCCCGGATCCGAGGGTAACCGCAACCCCCCATGCTCCCCCGGTCGGTGGGCCGTCGGATCAGCAGCCGGACAGTGCGGACACGGGCTCCACCGCACGCGGTCCCGGGCCGAGCACCACCCAGCGACCACCCGAGGCCTCCACCTGGGGCAGCGCGGCGCGGACCTCGTCGAGGAGTTCGGGCAGGAACAGCAGGACACGGTCCGGGTGCAGGCCGGCGAGCTCGTCGGGGGACACGACGGGCACGTCGCTGCCCGGCATGCGGTGGCCCTGCTTGGCCGGCGAGGCGTCCCCGACGGCGGCCAGCAGCGACGCGTCCAGCCTGGCGCGGCACACCAGCGGCACCGCGCGGGACGCCGCGCCGTAGGCGGCGACGGTGCGTCCGGCCGCCCGCTCGGCGACCAGCCAGTCGAGCAGCAGGTGGGTGTCGTCGGCGGCCGCCTGCAGCCGGGCGAACCCGGACGGCTCGGTGACGGCGAGGGCGCGTTCCTCGTCGACGAGGCGGCGGGTCCCGGCGTCGGGCTCGGCGCCGGCCCGGGCGGTGACCAGCACGGTCCCACCGGACAGCGGGTACCACCACGCCCGATGCACGCCCAGGCCGTGCCGGCGCAGTGCGGCGTCCAGGGCGGGCAGCGACCAGTAGCCGTAGTGGCCGTGGCGCAGGTCGAACCACTGGTCGTCACGCAGCACGGTGCCCAGCGACAGCAGCTGGAGCGCGAGCGTGCCGCCGGGGGCGAGCAGCGCGACCCGCCGGGCGAGCGCATCGGCCTGGTCGGGCTCGTGCAGCAGCCCGTAGAAGTCGACGACGAGGTCGGCCCGCCCGGCCGCGGACACCGCGTCCGCGTCGAGCGCGACCATGCCGCGCCCGGTCAGCCGCGGGAGCCACGAGCCGCCGTGCGGGCTGCCGAACTCCGCGACCCGGCCGCCCGGGCGGACCAGCCCGGCGCGGGCGAGCCGGCCGACCGAGCGGTCGCTCTGTTCGGTCATCGCCCGCGGTTCGACGCCGTGCAGCTCCTCGGCGACCGCGGCATCGGTCTGCAGCTGGGCGAGACCGCAGCCGGCGCACAGCCACATGCGCAGCGGGGCCGCCGGGTCGGGCAGCGGGGCGTCCCGCGCGGGCATGCGGTCCCACGGCGGCTGCTCGCCCAGGTCGAGCACGACCGTGCCCGCGGCACCGCCACAGGCACGGCACCGGGTACCCGGCGTCGGGTCGTCGGTCATGCGCCACCCCTCGTCGCATCAGTACTAGGCCCGATAGTAGATACGGGGGCTGAAAGCCCGCTGTGAACCCGATCAGAGCAACGTGGACTCGCGCAGCGTCACCGGGACCGGGTCCGCTCGTTGTCGTCTCCGGTACCCCAACCGCAGCCCACCGCGCTCCCGTCGCACGCGGTGACCGGACCCGAGGGAGGTCGAGTGGACGTCGTACGAACCGTGGTGCCCGGCGCGCTGCTGCTCGATCCGACCGTCGCCGACACATCCGGCCCGGACCTCACCGCCTTCACCGTGCGACGACGGCGCCGCCCGGCCCGCGACGCCGTGCTCGGCCTGTTCGGCCATCCCGGCGACGCGGTGCTGCTCGGCGTCCCCCGCGGCAGCGGCTACGCCGTCGTCATCGACGCCCGGCCGGACGCCGACACCTTCGGCCGGCTCGCCGTCGCGCTGCTCGAGGGCCCGCAGCGACTGCTCGTCCCGCCGGGCTGCCTCTACGGCGTCCAGTCCGTCGCGAGCGGGACCGTCGTCGAGCTGCGCAGCGCCACCCGGCTCCCGCGCCGGGAACGCTTCGACGTCGACCCGGACGACCCGGACCTGGCGGTCCGCTGGCTCCGCCCCCGGCCGGCCCGGACACCGGGCACGGCACGCTCCTGGGCCGCGCTGACCGCCCGCCTCGGGGCTCCCGCGGGCCCCCGCCGGGACCGCGTCTCCCTCTGGTGACCCCGGGCGCCGTCCCCGGTGTGAGGACGGGCGCATGTGAGCCGGTCGGCCCGGTCGGCGAGATCACGAATCGGTCACGTAACGTCGTCATCAGGCCGGATCGACGACGCCCCGCGCCGGACGGCGGCACGACCGTGTCCGCCGGGACGTGGACACGAGGGGTTGCCGAGGTGCTGAGCGAGCGCGAGAACCGTCGACTGCACGAGATCGAGGTGCAGCTGCGACTGACCGACCCGCGACTGGTCCGCCGGTTCTCCGCGCTGAACACGGCACTGCGCGCCCCGGCCCGCCACGGCGGACGACTGCTCGCCGGATTCGCCCGTGACCGGCGCACCGTGCACGGCTCCGGCCCGTTCCCGACGATGCTGCTGGGGACCGCGCTGGTCGTGCTGCTGCTCGGTGCCGTGCTGGTGAGCGTGCCGGTCGTCGTCGCGGGGATCCTCGTGGCCGGCCTCGCCCTGGCCGTCGCGGCCACCACCGGACCGCAGGCGCACCCCGGAACCGCCTGACCCGGAACCCCGCACCACGCGGTGCCGCCCCGGACGGTGGCCATCCAGCGACCGGTGTCGCCCCGGACGGACGGCGTGGCCGTGGCGCGCGACCGGCGGCCTCAGCCGTGGGCGAGGTCGGAGAACCGGCTGTAGTGCAGCTGGTGGGCGACGGTGATCGTCGTGGTCGGGCCGTTACGGTGCTTGGCCAGGATCAGGTCGGCCTCACCGGCGCGCGGGTCGTCCTGCTCGAACGCGTCGGGGCGGTGCAGCAGCACCACCATGTCCGCGTCCTGCTCGATCGAGCCGGACTCACGCAGGTCGGACAGCATCGGCCGCTTGTCGGTGCGCTGCTCGGGACCACGGTTCAGCTGGCTCATCGCCACCACCGGGACCTCGAGCTCCTTGGCCAGCAGCTTGATCTGCCGGGAGAACTCCGAGACCTCCTGCTGACGGGACTCGACCTTGCGGCCCGAGGTCATCAGCTGCAGGTAGTCCAGGATGATCAGCTTCAGGTCGTAGCGCTGCTTCATCCGGCGCGCCTTGGCCCGGATCTCCATCAACGTCAGGTTCGGCGAGTCGTCGATGTAGAGGGGCGCCTCGGAGATCTCCGACATCCGCCGCGCCATCCGCGTCCAGTCCTCGTCCGACATCCGGCCGGCGCGCATGTCGGCCAGCCGGATCCGGGCCTCCGCGGACAGCAGACGCATGACGATCTCGGACTTGCTCATCTCCAGCGAGAAGAACGCGCTGGTCATGCCGTTCTTGATGGAGCAGGAGCGGGCGAAGTCCAGCCCCAGGGTCGACTTGCCCAGACCCGGCCGGGCCGCGACGACGACCATCTGGCCCGGGTGCAGACCGTTGGTGACCTGGTCGAGGTCGGCGAAGCCGGTCGGCACACCCGTGGACTGGCCGCCCCGGGAGGCGATCGCGTCGATCTCGTCCATCGTGGGCTGGAGGAGCTCCTCCAGCACCGTGTAGTCCTCGGTGGTGGTGCGCTCGGTGACCTCGTAGACCGCGGCCTGGGCCCGGTCCACCGCGTCGTCGACGTCGCCGCCGTCGGCACCGTGGTAGCCCAGCTGCACGATCCGGGTGCCGGCCTCGACCAGCCGTCGCAGGACCGCCTTCTCGCCCACGATCTCGGCGTAGTACGCCGCGTTCGCCGCCGTCGGCACGGTCGCGATCAGGGTGTGCAGGTAGGGCGCGCCGCCGAGGCGGACGAGCTCACCGCGCCGCTGCAGCTCCGCCGAGACGGTGACCGCGTCGGCGGGTTCGCCGCGGCTGTAGAGGTCCAGGATCGTCTCGTAGACGGTCTGGTGGGCGGGCCGGTAGAAGTCCTCCGGCTGCAGCACCTCCACGACGTCGGCGATCGCGTCCTTGCTCAGCAGCATCCCGCCGAGCACGGACTGCTCGGCCGTGAGGTCCTGCGGGGGCTGACGGTCGAACGTCGCACCCTCGCCCGGTCCGGAGGCCTTCTCGCCGTCACGGACCGCACGGGGCTTGTTGCCGGGACGATCGTCCGTCAGAGCCATACGCAGCGTCACCCCCGGTGGACACAGTACCGAACGCACGTTCGACGCGCGAGTGGTGCGTCCTGCCCACCCGCGACCGTCGTCGGTGATCTACCGGCCGGCCCGGTGCCCGACGGGCCGCGACGGACGCGGCCCGCGGGACACGGCGCTCGCGTCCCGGTACGACGACAGTAGGTCGGCCGGACGGCGCCTGGCGAACCGCCCTGGTGATCGATCTGGGGATGAACTGTGCACGGATGCCGCCCGTCCCGGGACCGTGCTGGGGACAACTTGGGGACAGCGCACAGGATCGGGCAGTCTTTCCTGGTCACAGGCATGTTCACAGCTGTGGACAACTTTGCTCTGGCGTGTCGTCGCACGCCCCCGTGCGGGCGTGTCGGAGCGCCCGGCGGGCCGTTCGCCGCCCGGCGCGTCCACAAGCCCGCCCGACGAGTGGAGCGTCACCGGACGGCGTGTCGGCTGCGTGACAAGACATCCCGTCCGGGGTCGTCCGATCGGTGTCGATCGTCCATCCGGGACTGCGGACCGTGTGTGCGGCGCCCGTTCGGGACGGTCCCGGACAGACGACAGGGCGGTGCCCGGAGCACGTGGCTCCGGACACCGCCCTGTTCACTGTCGGTGGTCGTGCGACCACCGGGCCGCTCAGCTCGCGACGACCGCGATCGGCAGCTCGGTGGTGACCTCCGGGTGCAGGCGGACCTGCACCTGGTGCTTGCCCAGGGTCTTGAGGTGACCCGGGACGTCGATGCTGCGCTTGTCCAGCAGCGGGCCGCCTGCCGCCTTGACGGCGTCGACGACCTGGGCCGGCGTGATCGATCCGAACAAGCGGCCGGTGTCGCCGGCCTTGGCCGACACGGTCACGTTGATGTTGCGCAGCTGCGAGTCGACCTGCTGGGCGTGGCCCAGGTCGCGGATCTCGCGGGTCTTCTGGGCCCGGCGGATCTGCTCGACCTGCTTCTCGGCGCCACGGGTGGCGACGACCGCGAGCTTGCGCGGCAGCAGGTAGTTGCGACCGTAGCCGTCCTTGACCTCGACGATGTCACCCGGGGCACCCAGGTTCGGGACGTCGGCGTTGAGGATGAGCTTCATGTGTCTCCCCTTCCTCAGCGAGCGGTCGAGGTGTACGGCAGCAGGGCGACCTCACGGGAGTTCTTCACCGCGACGGCGACGTCCCGCTGGTGCTGCCGGCAGTTGCCGGAGACCCGACGGGCACGGATCTTGCCGCGGTCGGAGATGAACTTCCGCAGCAGACCGGTGTCCTTGTAGTCGATCAGCTGGGCCTTGTCCTTGCAGAAAGCGCAGACCTTCTTCTTCGGCTTGCGCACGATGGCCTTGGCCATGGTGGTGCTCCTGGAGATCGTCCTCCGCCCGTCACGGGCGGAGAGGTACGTGGATCAGAAGGGGGGCTCGTCGTCGGACGCGGCGCCACTGCCCGCGGGCGGGGCCGAACCCCAGGGGTCGTCATAGCCGCCGCCGGAGTTGCCTCCACCGCCGGAACCGCCGCCCTGTCGGGCGCCACCGCCGCCGCCACCGTCGTAGCCACCGCCACCGCCGCCGCCACCGAAGCCACCGGAACCTCCGCCCCGGCTGACCTTGTTGACCTTGGCGGTCGCGTAGCGCAGGGACGGGCCGACCTCGTCGACCTCCATCTCCACGACGGTGCGCTTCTCGCCTTCCTTGGTCTCGAACGACCGCTGGCGCAGGCGACCCTGGACCACGACGCGCGCGCCGCGGGTCAGGGACTCGGCGACGTTCTCCGCCGCCTGGCGCCAGATGTTGCAGCGCAGGAAGAGTGCCTCGCCGTCCTTCCACTCGCCGGACTGGCGGTCGAAGGTACGCGGGGTGGACGCTACGGTGAAGTTGGCGACCGCGGCGCCGGACGGGGTGAACCGCAGCTCGGGATCCGCCGTCAGGTTGCCCACGACGGTGATGACGGTCTCGCCGGCCATGACGGCTCCAATCAGCCGGCGGCGGGCGCCGGCGTGCGGGTGACGTCCTTGCGCAGGACCTTGGTGCGCAGCACGGACTCGTTCAGACCCAGCTGGCGGTCCAGCTCGGTGACGGTGGCCGGCTCGGCGGTGATGTCGAGGACCGCGTAGATGGCCTCGCCCTGCTTCTTGATCTCGTAGGCCAGGCGGCGCTTGCCCCAGACCTCGATCTTCTCGATCGATCCGCCGTCGTTCTTCACGACGGTGAGGAACTGCTCCAGGGACGGCTGCACAGTGCGCTCGTCCAGGCCGCCGTCGAGGATGACCATGACCTCGTAATGACGCATGAGAACCACTCACCTCCTATGGACTCGAAACGGTCACGGCCCGGACGGCCGTGACAGGAGGTTCTCAGTGCACCCCGACAGTTTCCGGCGGATGCGCGGGAGCCGTGGGGATGCCGGTACAGGCTAGCAACGGCCGTTCCGGCCCCGACCTGCGGGTACGCGGCTCCCCGGATCGCCGGGACGGGTTCGGGCCGTGCCCGCGGAGACGCTGGTCGTCGTACGGGTGCCGGTCCGCGGGCGCCGACGACCACGGGGAGAGCTCGTGTCCGGCACCACCCACGTCCGCAGCCACGCCCGGATCCTGTCCGGGCTCAGGAACACATCGGCGGCGGGCTGCTCGTCGGCGGCGCGGCGCCGTGCAGACCTGCACCCTCACCGTCGGCGGCGAGCAGCTGCCGGCCCGGGTGACCGTGACCTCGGTGGAGGGCGGCCCGGTGAAATTCTCGATCACCGACGCCTGCCCGGCGGCCCACGGCTGTCGGGGGTCCTCGCTACCGTGCCCGTATGCAGATCGGAGCACACGTCCGCGACGCCGAGGACCCCCTGGCCGCGGCCGCCGAGGTCGGCGCCGAGGTGATCCAGCTGTTCCTGTCCGACCCGCAGGGCTGGAAGAAGCCGCCGCCGCACCCACGGGCGGCGGAGCTGGCCGCGTCGGACGTCGCGGTGGTGGTGCACGCGCCTTACACCGCGAACGTCGCGTCCACGAACAACCGGATCCGCATCCCGAGCCGCAAGATCGTGCAGCAGCACCTGGCCGGGGCGGCCGAGGTCGGCGCGTTCGGCCTGGTCGTGCACGGCGGCCACGTCACGAAGGACGACGACCCGGCCGCCGGGATCGACAACTGGCGCAAGTTCGTCGAGCGCCAGGCCGGGGAGCACGGCTTCGACGTGCCCGTCCTGATCGAGAACACCGCGGGCGGGGACAACGCCATGGCCCGCCGGTTCGACGCGCTGGGCCGGCTGTGGGACGCGGTGGGCGAGTTCGGCGTCGGGTTCTGCCTGGACACCTGTCACGCCTTCGCCGGTGGCGAGGAGCTGGCCGGGATCGTCGAGCGGGTCCGGGGGATCACCGGGCGGATCGACCTGATCCACCTGAACAACTCGCGCGACGCGTTCGACTCCGCCCGCGACCGGCACGCCAACATCGACGACGGGACGATCCCGCCGGACGAGCTGGCCGCCGTCGTCGCGGCGGCGGGGGCACCGGTCGTGGTGGAGACCCCGGCCGAGGGACAGGCCCGCGACATCGCGTTCCTGCGGGAGCACACCTGAGGAGGCCTCAGGCGGTACCGGCGAGCCAGCCGGACGGCGTGAGCCCCGCCCTGATCTGCAGCCGCGGGGCGTACTGGTCGACGTAGACCCGGGCGGTGAGCTCGCGCCTGCTGCGGACGCGGTGGCCAGCGGGACGATCTCCGGCGGGCGGGCCTCCTCGATCGTCACGACGACCTTTCCCGAGGCCCCGTCCGGCCCGGCCAGCGGCGACGCGTGCGCCACCACCCGGTGCGCGGAGCGCGTCCGCAGCCGGGTCCGCGGCAGCTGCACCAGGTGCCCGTACCGGGACGACGACACCCGGCGCCGGCCGGCCACGCTGAAGCGCCGCGTCGACCCGGAGGGCGTGTTCGGCGGGCCCGTCCGCGCCTGAGACCCCGGTTCCGGGAGTCCTCAGCGCCAGGCGAAGACCGGCTGCTCCAGGTGCGCGACCCGGGTCGCGCGCCCGTGCAGGACGACCTCGCGGAACTGGTGGAGCACCGCCCCGGTGGGGGCGTGGACGTAGCGGTCGAACAGCGGCACCTGGATCACCGGGGCGTCGGACTCGGGGATCGTGAGGAACCGGGGCTCGTGGTCGATCTCGGCCAGCGGCGGGCGGTGCAGCTCGGCGACCTCGTCCGGGTTGGGCGTCGGCTCGCCCGCGCCGCCGCCCCACAGCACGACCGGGGTGATAACGTAGCCGGAACGGGTCGGGTAGTCGTCGAGCAGACCGAGCACGCGGTCCGGGCCGAGCTCGAGCCCGATCTCCTCGGACGCCTCGCGGCGCCCCGCCTGCTCGGCGGTCTCACCCGGGTCGAGCCGTCCGCCCGGAAGGGCCCACTGGCCGGAGTGCGCCCGCAGCGACCGGGCGCGCCGGGTCAGGACGAACGCGACCTCGTCGGCGAGACGGCCGTCGCCGGTGGCTCCGGGGACCGGCAGCAGCGTCAGGGTGACGGCGGCGGCCCGCTTCCCCGCCCGGTCCGCCTCCGACGCGGCCCGGCGCTCGGCCGGGGGGAGCGTCGCCAGCGCCGCCTCGACACGCTCCCGCAGCTGGCGCTGCACCGGTTCCGGGACCACCACGTCGTCGGCCATGCCCCGATCGTCGCACCCGCCCGGGTGCCGCACAGGTTCCGTCGCCGCCGCACACGTCACACCCGCTGCGGCGCCACCACACCCTGTGCGGCGACCGGCGGGACACATGCGGCGGCGCGAGGGGCAGCCGCAGTTCAGTCCGCGGGGTCGCGCCGGGGGCGGGCCGCCCGGGACGGCCACGGTTCGGGTGCGGCCGCGCGATCGGAGCGACCGGCGCGGCCGGAGCC
>NZ_JAMXSG010000017.1:0-42453 GCF_024124365.1 Pseudonocardia sp. McavD-2-B | reverse complement strand
GGGGTCCATCGTGGTCCAGCGCAGCTCGTAGCCGGCGTTGTGGGCGAGCTGGGCCAGGAACGCCCGCTGGGTGCGCCCGTTGCCCTCCCGGAACGGGTGCAGGGCGTTGATGTCGCCCAGTAGCTCGACCAGGCCGGTGACGAAGCCGTCGAGGTCACGCCCGCGCAGCACCTGCTCGGAGTGGAGGCGACCGAAGATGTCGGCGGCGAAGGTCTCGAGGTGCTGAGGGAGGCAGAACAGCTGTCCCTTGCCGATGGACACGGTGCGCAGCTGACCGGCCCAGTCGTAGAGGTCGCTGAAGATGTGGTGGTGGAAGTCCTGCAGGTGGTCCAGGTCGTAGCGTCCAGGTAGCGGCGCCTGGCGCAGCTCGATCAGGCGTAGCGCGGTGAGCTCGGCCTCGGCCTGGGCGAGCTCTCCCGGATCGGTGATCCCCAGCCGGTTCCGCAGAACGCCGGTGGCGAGGTCGAGGTAGGGGTCCGGGCCGGTCAACGGCGGTAGCGGGCCAGGACACGCTCACGAGCCTCGCCGGTGCTCAACGAGCCGGCAGCGACACCGTCGAGCAACGCCAGACCCTCCGCGCTCGGCTCCAGGCCCTCGGCGCGGACCGAGGCGAGGGCCTCGTCGACATCGGCCCGTCGCTGCGCGGCCCCGATGAGCTGTTCGTAGCGGGCCACCGACATCACCACCGCCTCGGGCTTGCGATGAGCACCGACGAACACCGGCTCGGCCTCGGGCTCCTGCACCCGCTTCAACGTCGCCGCCAACGCCGTACGGAACTCACGAAACGACAACACCTCAGGCACCCACACACCGCCCAGCGTACCCGAACGCGTACACATTCGAGTACGCGCCGCGTACTCGTTGAGGGCTAGTTGTACTGCCCGGACAGGTTGGTCAACCTGCTGATCGGTGGGAGACCACCGATGGCGGTGTGGGGCCTGTGGTGGTTGTACTCGTGCAGCCACCCGGGTAGCGCCTTTCGGCGTTGCGACTCGCCGGTGTAGAGCCGGGCGAAGGCCCAGCCGTCGGCGAGAGTGCGGTGGAACCGTTCGATCTTTCCGTTGGTCTGTGGGCGGTAGGGACGGGTGCGTTTCGGGGTGATCCGCAGCGCGTGGCAGGTGTCGCGCCAGGCGTGGGAGCGGTAGGCCGAGCCGTTGTCGGACAGGACTCGGCGGGTGGTGACCCCGCGGGCGGAGAACCAGGCCACCGCGCGGCGCAGCACAGCGATCGCGGTGGCGGCGGTCTCGTCGTCGTGGATCTCGGCGTAGGCCAGGCGGGAGTGGTCGTCGAGCACGGTGTGCACGAACGCCGTGCCCATCTTCGCCTGGTGGTGGGCGTTGCGAAGTTTCCCAGGGGTCGCGGCCCGGTTGCGGTCTCCCTGGGCGCGCCCGACATAGCGCCAGCCGCCGCCGTCGGGGATGTTGCCCAGCTTTTTCACATCCACGTGCAGCAGATCCCCGGGGGCGGGGTGTTCGTAGCGACGCACCGGTTCTCCGGTGGCGCGGTCGACATGGGCGAGGCGGTTGATCCGACACCGCACCAGCACCCGGTGCACGGTCGAGGCAGCGACACCGACCCGGTCGGCGATCTGGACCGGGCCCAGGCGCTTCTTCCAGCGCAGGTGCACGATCCGGCGCACCACCGGTGCCGGCGTCGCCCGCGGCGAGTGGTGCGGCCGGCTGGAGCGATCGGCCATGCCGACCGGGCCGTCGAGGCGGTAGCGGTCGGCCCAGCGTTTCGCGGTCGGCCAGGCCACCTGGAACCGGGCAGCGGCCGCAGCGATCGGCACGTCGCCCTCGACGATCAGACGCGCCAGGCGCAGTCGGCCGCGTTCGGACAGTGGAGCGTTAGCGTGGACCACGAGGACCTCCTGTGGTTGTGGGTGCGGGTGCCTTCGACAGCTCCACACCCTCCGCAGGAGGTCCTCACCCTTCAAGATCAGCTAGATCGTGTCGTCACACGAGTTCGACCAACGTCTCCGGTCAGTACAGCTAGTGCAAAGCACAGCGCACTGAGCCCTACGCCGATCTGGACTCCGGCCGTGTAAGCGCATCGATCAGCAGGTCGGCAGATCAAGCATCAGAGAAGCCACCGACAGGTAGAACGGTGCGGGCACCGGCGGGCGACGCAGCCGGGAGACCCGCCCGAGCATCAGGCGGGGCCATCGCGGGGCGTCCCGGACGCCCGTCAGCAGCACCGTGACGCGAGCGGGGTTGGCAGGATCGAACGCGAGCCCCGGTCCGTAGGTTCCGCGGGCCATCCAGGTTGGAGTATCCGGCGCGTCGGTGTTGAGGAGCCGCCGCGGTCGCGACCAGTCCGCGCGGTCGGTGCTGGGGTGCGCCGCTGTGCTCCACCAGAGGCCCTGCGGCGGGAAGCCGCCCGTGTTGTGCAGGTCGGACCCGCGTGCGAGCAGCATCAACCATCTGTCGCCGCGCGGCGCGATCGCGATGTCGAAGAAGCCCTCGTCCGGCCCGGCGAACACACGCGGCGGTGTCCAACCGGTCAGGCCGTCCTCGCTCTCGACGCAGTGCAGCTCGTAGTCGGGGTGCTCGCCGGGACCGATCTCGTGCGGGTTCGCCTGATACCACATCCGGTAGCGCCCCCCGAAGTGAACGACGCGCGGTTCCAGCACGCTCCACCGCGGGGGGCCACCCTCCAGCACCGGCCCTCCGCGCCGCCGCCACTGGCCGTCGACGTACTCCAGCACGCCGATCGCGTATCTGCTCCCGGGCCCGTAGTGCTTTGCGTTCGCCCGGCCCGAGTAATAGATCCGGGCGCCGTTGCCCGCGGCCGGCGGGACGTAGCTCGGGGTGTGCATGCCGGCAGCGTCCCAACTGCCCTTCGGCGGGTCGGCGGCCAGCGGTCGGGCCCGGCCCCGAGGGTCGCGGTCGACCCGCCATGGACCGCCGGGGCCGGTCGCCTCGTCGACCAGGTGCGCGCGGAACAGGCGGTTGCGGAACGTGGTGGTGAAGCCGCCGACGAACAGGGTCCACCGGTCGTCGATGAGGTGAACGTTCGGGTCACCGACACCGAGAAGCCCTCGCGGCATCGGACCGTCAAGCATGTCCCACAGCACAATCGGCGCGGGGCTGCCCTGGGAGCGCCACAAATCGGACTGGTCGGCGTTCATGAGTGCGACCTCCTGGCTGGAGACGCGCGACAGCGCGCTGACTCCCCCGCGGATCAGGTAGGTCGGTTCCCAGAAACTACCGCAATGTCCGATTCGACCACAACCAGTTCACGCGATGCCCGAGGTTCCAGTGCAGCTACAGCGCTCAGCCCCGGCCGGCCGAGTCGCGCTGTCGCCGAGCGCTCGCGCTCGTGCCCGCGGCCCGACACCATCGCTTCACCGCGCCTGTTCACGAAGCATGCTGAGCGAGGGTGCGGGTGGATCCGAGAAGTCGCGGGCTCATCTGGCGTGGTCTCGGTGTCGGCATGCCCCGCTACGGTCTGAGGCGTGCCCCTGACCGAGCCGGAGATCACCGAGTGTCTGGTCCGCGAGCTGCTGCAGGACCAGCACCCGGACCTGGCGGATCTTCCCCTCAGCGAGGTGGAGGGCGGCTGGGGCAATCAGATGTGGCGACTCGGGGACGAGCTCGCGGTGCGGATCCAACGCATGGACACCACCCCGGATCCGCAGCTCAAGGAACGGCGTTGGCTACCCCACCTCTCCCCGCGACTGCCGTTACCGATCCCCGTCCCGGTCCGCACCGGCACACCGTGCGAGCGCTTCGGGAAGCTGTGGACCGTCATGACCTGGGTGCCCGGTTGCCCGCTGGACCAGGGGGTGATCGCCCGGCCCGAGCACGCCGCCGACACCCTCGCCGCGTTCCTCCAGGCCCTGCACGTCCCAGCACCGGGCGACGCACCCGGTGATGACATGGGAATCGGAGCCCACCCTCGCGAGAGCACCGGAGGCTTCGAGCACTTCCTGGGCTCGATCGACACAGCCGCGTTCGATGTCGATACCGCCGGAGCTCGCGCGGTCTGGCAGGACGCGGTCGCCACGCCCGGGTGGGCCGGGCGGCGGGTGTGGGTGCACGGCGACCTGCACCCCGCGAACGTCGTCATCGCGGACGGGACGCTGACCGGGGTGGTCGATTTCGGGGCTCTGTTCGCCGGCGACCCCGCGGTGGATCTCGCGGCCGCCTGGGTGGTGCTCCCAGCGGGCATGGCCGAGCACTTCTTCTCCGCCTACGGCGAGGTCGACGAGGCGACGGTGCGGCGTGCTCGGGGACTGGCTCTGCTCAAGAGCCTGTTCCTGATGCTGATGGGCCAGAACGGCGACCGGGGCCTACCCGGCGGCAAACCGGCCTGGGGACCGGCCGGCCGGAAGGCACTGGACCGGGTCCTGAACCATGAGTGACCCGGCGAATCGATCGACGACCGATCGTGCGGGTCCGGCGCCTGCCGCATCACCGCCCCGGGACGCCGCCGGTGCCGGCTACGGGCGGGAGTGGGCGTTGTTCTGCGACTACGCCGCCGCGACCGGGCAACCAGCTCTGCCGACCACGGTGCCCACGCTGGTCGGGTTCTTCACCGCGCTCCCGGCGCGCCCGGCCACCCAGGCGCGGCGGGTGCGCGCGATCGCAACCGCTCACCGCCAGATCGGGTATCTGCTCCCCCGCCCAGAGACCGGGCCCGCCGCGCTTCCGCGGCCGCGGCCGCGGGCTGCTCGCGCAGACGCCCCTGATCCGGGGGAGATGATCGCTGCCTGCGCGACCCGCGGATGGCCTCACGGGCTCCACGGCCGCCGTGACGCCTTCCTCGTCGTCGCCACCGTGGTCCTGGACCTGCCGCAGGCACGGGTGCGGGAGCTGGTGCCCGCCGCGGTCATCGTCGACGACGAGGGCGTGCGGGTCGGGGCACAGCCGGTGCCTGTCGACGTCGACCCGCGGCGCTGCCCGACGTGTGCCGTCGTGCGCTGGCTGGAGCTCCTCGGCGTCCTCGACGGGCTGGGCCGCGGATCGGCCCGCATGGACCTCACCCGCGCCCACGCCCCGACCGCCACCGGCCCGCACCGTCACCAGTGCAGGGCCCCCCAGCGGTGGTGCGCCGCCGCCACACTCCTGCCGGCCATCGACCGCTACGGCTGGCACGACGACTACCGCCCCATCACCGCGCGCACCATCCGTACCCGGCTCGCACTCACCGCCGCCCGCGCATCACAGCCCGGCGAGCACGACGCGCCGCCGGACGTCCCCACCGTGCGCACCCGGGCGGCCGCGGGGCGAGAAACACCCAGTCTGGACCAGGTCCTCACCCTCCTCGACAGCATCGCCGACGACGCCGACGCGCTCAACGACCGGATCATCGCGCTGCTCGAGGGAAACCCGTGAGATCCCTACGCCCTCGCCGGCCACTCTTCGCACACCCCCAGTACAGGAAGGCAGGCATGACCAGAACCGCACCCAGTACGGTCACCGCTCGCCCCACCCCGCGCCCCATGATCACCATGGCCGGGCCCCAGGCGGTGTGGACCGCGGTCGAGGACCCCACCGCGCACCGAGGGCGACGGTCATGACCGGCCCGCAGGCGGGTGATCCTCGGATCGAGGAGCTGCTCGAAGCGGTGGCCGCTCTGCGCGCCACACTGCGCGCTCACGACGAACGCCACTCCTACACCGAGCGCAGACTCGGCGAGCTCGATCAATACAGCCGCGAGCAGGCCGCGGTCTTGGCAGAGCTCGCACCCCAGATCGACGAACTCGCGGCCGCGACTGCCCCAGGCCCGCCCGACCGCAACGGGGCCGGGCCAGTGGTGTGGGCGCGACTGTCCGCCCAGGAGGCTGCAGCCGCGTGGGACGAGCTGGCCCGCTGGATGGACACCATCGCCATCCCTACTCTTGCCCCGACCTGCCGCCAGATCCCGCCCTGCTGGCCCATGCACCACTGGGGCCGCGAAACCCTGTCCTGGCTGCACCAGACCCACGTCCACGCCTACGGCCCCGACGGCTCCCCGGTCCTGGTCGCGGACTGGCACACCCGTTGGGTCCCGACCGCCTACGCCATGATCGACACCAAACACGCCGCCCGCGCCGGCTACTGCTCCACCAGTGAGCATCGCTGCGACCGGGTCGAGAACGCCGAGCCGTTGCGGACCCAGGACTGGGGTCCCTGGCTCATCCAGGCCCGTAACGACGACATGGCGGTGCGGGCCACCCCGCACGCACACCGAGACGAGTCGCCGCCCACCCCCGCCCAGCCCAGCGGAGGGAGCCCGGCATGACTCGCTCCAAGGACGCCTCACCCACCGGTAGCGGCGACGGCCGGGAAGGTCGGTGGCGCACGCTGGGTGACACTCCGCGAGGCTGCGGCCCGGGCGGGTCTGCCTACCGGTGGCCGCCCCTGCTCTGACGGGCGTGAGCCGGTGGTGACGGAACGCCGTACTTGACCTTGGTCAACAAGAGCTGCCGTGCAGCTCCCCGTCGAGCAGCGGCCCCGCCTCCGGCGCACACATCGTCCCGATGTCCTCGTACCGCCCTCATCCCAGCTTCCAGGGTTCTGGCACGGCATGGCTGTGTTCCGTCGCCGCGCGGGACGACCAGGACCCCGCACTTCGGGTGAAGTGCGGGGTCGTGGCCTTCTTGCGGGGGTGCCCGGTCGGAGGTCTGGTGCGTGACTACTCAGGTGACCCCGACCGGGCACCGGTCGGTGAGTGGCCTGGAGTTCAGGGAATCACTGGAAGGTGATCTCGTGCATGATCCCGAAGCCGGGGTTGTAGACCACGGTGGTGACGCCGGTGGTCTGGGTGTCGGCGCAGACCTGGCCGGAGACCTTCCCACCTGGGGTGAGCTGCCCGGTGTTGAGCGCCTTGTCGGCGTTGAACGGGATGTTCGCCGTCACCTCGACCCCGTCCTTGGTGCGGAACTTCCAGTCGAACGGGGAGAACGACTTCTGGGAGTCGGCCTCGTTCCGGAGCGTGACCGTCGCGCAGGCCTGGGTACCGAGGTAGGGCTGGGAGAGTTCCTTCGGAGCTTGAGCGGTGACGATCATGCCTCCCGCGTTGACCTCTTCACCGAACGAGGCGGTCTTCTTCCCGTAGCCGTCGGCGTTCTCTTCGGCGGCCGGGACCGCCTCGGCCTGCGCCGGCGCCGCGACGGCCGGTGCGGCAGCGGCAGGGGCCGCGGCTGCGGTGGTGTCAGCGGGTTCGTCCTTGCCGCCGTTAATCATGCCGACCAGGACGAGCAGGCCAACGACCGCGACGACCCAGCGCAGCTTCCCGCCCTTCTTCTTCGGCGGCTCCGGCGGCGGGGGCGGGGTGGCGGCCCACTGCTGCTGCGGCGGCCCCCACTGCTGCTGAGGCTGCCCGTACTGGGGCTGCCCGTACTGGGGCTGGCCAGCGGGTCCGGGCCGGTAGGGGGGCGGGTTCTGCGGGCCGTTGGGGCCGTACGGAGTAGTCACGTCCGGCATATCCGCGATTGCCCGAAGGGCGTTTCCTCCCCGACGCCGGGATCATCAGAAGTAACTACATGCGGTAGCAGTTCCGCCACGGCTGTCCTGGCGAGCTGCTCACCGCACACACGACAGTAGACAATTGTCTATTGGAGTCGTAGGTTCGGAGCGTGGACTCCTCCCCCGCCGTCCGATACATCTCCCTGTCGATCACTCTGGCCATCGACCCGCCGATCCCGGCCGATACCGATGTCCACGAGATCGGCCAGGCCGTGGCCGCAAGGGTCGGCAACGACGGGGTCGCGATGACCACGGCCCCCGTTCGCGGTGAGCCGATCGACCGCCTCGGCTGGGTCATCCCCACCACCACCAATCGCGCCATGGGCAGCGGCCTCGCCGACTTCGCACGCGTCTTGGAGGCCGCCGCTCGCGAGGGTCTCGAACGCGTCGTCCCCCTGACGACCCCGGAGAACCGCGGCCGCGTCCGCACCGTCGCCTTGGAAGTCCTCACACTCGACGAGGTCGATCGTCGCCTGGCCATCGACCGCTTCCCCGACGTCGTCGGCATCGACGAGGTCTGCCAGATCCTCGGCGTGAAACGAGCCATGGCCTACCGCCACACCTCCCGCGACAACTTCCCCCCGCGTGTCCGCGAGGGGGTCGCGATCTGGTTCCGCGCCGGCGTCGAGCGCTACGCCGCCGAGCTACGTGGGGAACCAGACCCCATGATCGAGAGAATGCGCAGCCTCGGATACTCCACAGCGCCCGTCGAGGTCGGAACCTCGCCGACGACCGCAGCCGGTAGGGAAGACATCAAGACCACCGGCCCCAGCTGACCCGCAGCCGAGGACGCCCGGCACGGCCGCGACGGCGACGCGCGCCAGAGAATCAACGGCTGGCAGGCGGCACCGCCCCCGGCCTGACCCACCGCTCACACCGGTCCCCGGAGACGCCGGCTACCGCGCGCAGCCGGCGCGGCAGTGATTGTCGGTCCCCTGTGCCACGCTTCGGGGCGAGCTCGGTCTGCGGGTGGAAGGAGATGAGCGGTGACCCTCGCCCTGGACCTGTTCCCCCGCCGGGTGGATCCGGAGGACTTCGCCCGCGCCCAGGTCGACCGGTTCACTGGTCACCAGCTCCGCATCGGCCGCTCCCGAGTCGTTCACGCTGTCGCCTTCCGTTCCTGGCTCGGCGACCTCACGTTGCCGGTCCCGGCCTGTCACCAGGGCTGGTCCGGATTCGCCGCAGCTGGCGACCTGCTCGCCACCAGCGATCCCGTGACGTGCCGGAAGTGCGCGTTGCGCGCCGGGCCGGTAGCCGTGGTGGCGGAGCAAACCGCGTTGTTCCCGGTCGAGCTGCCCTAAAGCAGCCCGGCCGGCACTGGCCACGGCCCCAGCCGACGGGGGGCGGCCGGTCGGCTCCCCGAGGATCCCGACCCGACCCCGCCGCTATCGGCCGACGGAGCCGTCGATCTGTTCGCGCAGGATGTCGGCGTGGCCTGCGTGGCGAGCGGTCTCAGTGATCATGTGCTGCAGGATCCAACGCGCTGTTGCTCTGAGCTCGCTGCCGGGCGGCCGCGCCAGCACCCGGTCGAGGTCGTCCCAGCAGTCGAGGATCGTGTCGGCTTCGGTGATGGCGTCGCGGTAGTCGGCGACCATGGCGCTGATCGGACGCCCCGGCGGGGGCGTCGACACCGCCGCCCAGTCGTCGACGGCCAGGCCGCAGAACCAGAACCGCTCGGACGCTGCGAGGTGGGTGACGACCCAGGCGATGCTGGTTCCGGAGGGAACCCCGGCACGGCCACCGGCATCGTCGGAGACATCCAGTGCCTTCCGGATTACTCCGTCCCGCATGTACCCCAGGAACTCTCTCAACGTTGCCAGCTCACCAGCGCCACCGAGAACCTGCGTGGCTGCCTGGTCGCCGGCATCGACGGCCCAACTCCGGGCGTCGTCATCGGACGGGTCATCCGCGGGGTCGCTCACGCAACGAGTCTGCCTTCACCGGCCAGGCATGAACATCGCGCCACTTACTCGATCCCGTCGCACACCCGGGACCCGAAGGCCCCTGATGACGAGGGAGCGCGAGATCAGAGGTGGTCGCCCGCGTCGGTCCGTGTGCCTGTGGCCCGGGCGAGTTCGTGCAGGTGGCGGGCGAGCGCGCGGACGTAGTCGCGCAGCTGCTGCTCATCGAGCTCGTCGGCAGCGCTGAGCAGGCCGTCGCCCAGCCAGTGGAATCCCGCCGATGTCGCCAGGTTTCCCGGCACCTGTCCCGGGACGCGCGGTTCGTGGTCGGGATGGGGCTGGTGTGGCCGCAGCGGGGGAAGAGCGAGCGCGTCGCGGCGATCGTCGATCAGACGACGGGCGATGATCAGCCACACCGTGCGATAGCCGGCCGGTTCGGCCCCGTGCCCGTCCCAGGGGACGAGCTCGGCGGTCTGCTCGCCGGCCTGCTGGTGGAGTTCGGCGACGAAGTCCTCGCCGCCGAGGGCCAGGGCGTCCGCTATGAGCGCGTCCTGTTCATCGGGGGCGTAGTTCACCTCGCGGACCGTAGACCTAGAACACCCGCATCGGTTCCTACCCCTCGGCCGACGCCGGCACGGTCGACCTCATTCGTGCCCTGACTCGGCAGCGGCCGGGTGTGGGGGCCTGTCGACGATCGCGACGCTGGCCGGTGATGGTGCCGGGATGGTGGGCGACCTCGTGAGCGCCTGCCGGGCTGTGGCGAACGCCTGAACCTCGCCGGACCGGACGACCTGACCGCCCGGCCCCCTCCCCTCACCTGAGGTCGGGGCCGTTGCACGTTCTGCGGCGAGGTGGGGCGGCCGGACCGCGGTCCCCCGAGAGCGGGCCCGGCCGCCCCGGTGCGGTTCGGCGCGGGGCTTGACCGTGCACCGCACCCGGGCCGGGTGCCCGCTGGCGGCGCGGCTACTCGCTGAGCCACGATCAACGGCGTGGACCTCACGCCTCTCCAGCGGGCGACGCTGCACCGCCTCGTCGACGGCGGGCAGGGACCGGAGTCGCAGCCCCGTGTCGCGCTGCGGTGGCTGCGCCGCTACGGGCTCGTGGACGCGGACGGCTGGCCGACCGACGAGGGGCGGGCGTACCTCGCGGAGCTGCACAAGCAGCGGCGACGGCGGACGGAGCAGCTCCAGGCGGAGCACCGGCGGCGGCAGGCTGACCCGCTGTCGGGGATGCGGGACGCGATCCGGCGTTGGAAGGCCGGCGAGCGTGACCGGTGACGGACCTTCCGCGGAGGAGCTGACCGATGCTGCGGTGGCGCGGATCCAGGCGGTGTGCGACGCGGAGCGGATGCGGTACGAGGAGGTCGTCGCCCGCGACCCATCGGTGAAGGCCGCGATGGAGGGCCTCTACGGCGACGAACTGTCGGCGTGCGTGCACGCGGTGCGGGACGCCTACCTCGCGGAGGGGATCTCCCGGGAGCGGGCGGTGCAGGCGTCGGAGTCCTGGCTGATGATCAAGTCCGGGGTACGGGGCGACCTCGCGTTCGGTGACGAGATCCTGGCCGATTTTGCGTCGGGGAAGCTGCGGCGCGGTGGCAGAGGCATGGGAGCCACCTACGATGACCGGCGTGAGTGATGAGACCGCGCCGCAGGACGTTCCGACCGTGCGAACCCGGGCGGCGGCGTTGGGCGATCGGCTCGCGATGCACTTCGAGGCCGGGCGAGTTCGCCTCGATGGCGTCCGGGTGACCGACCTGGACACACCGGCCCCGGAGGGCACCCGCATCGTCATCGCCGGGAGCTGACGACGTCCGCCCCGGCCATCGACGACCGAGCCGAACCCCGCCCCCTCGGCCAGCTGTGGGACCAGGTCTCCCGACGGATGACCGCCCAGCAGCACGCCCGCCGCGCGATCGCCGCCGGCTGGACCTCCACGGAGACACCGTCAGCGCCGCACCCGCCCCGTGCACCCACCCGAGCGCCCATGTCGTCGCCCACCTCGGCTCCCACGAACCGTTGCTCTGGCAGCCCGTCCCGGGCCCGACCGGCACCGATGATCTCGGCGATGCGGACACGCTCGCTGCCCGCACCGGGCACCTGACGTTGGGCCGCTGCGGATCCTGCGGGATCCAGGTCGTCACCGCCCAGATCCGCGGCGGCCCCGACGAACGGCGCATCGAGTACCCACCGGTGTTCGCCGGCCGCCCGGACTCCGCGGACCTGCCCGGGTTCATCGACCGCGGGGTCCCGGTCTGGACCTCGCCCTGGACCGCGATCGCCCAGCCCACGGACCAGCACGACCCCGCCCGACCGGATGACACCGTTCCCGCCGCCGCCCGCGACGTCGATGCGGCGGCGGCACGGCTCCGCGATGTCGTCACCAGCCGCGGGATCGACCTCGGGCCCGACGCCGAACAGATCGCCTCCGAGGCGGTCCTTGCGGTCCTGCAGACCCCCTCACCGCGCCCGCAGTCGTGACCGACGACCGGCCGACCGACGCCGACAGCGACTCCGGGGCACGGCGGGTGTTGGTGCCTGATCTGGTCGACGGGCTGACCGAGGTCCTGCGTGAGGTCGAGGAGCTGCTGCTGACTCGGGCCGCGTGGGAAGAGGACCCCCGACGGGCCGGGCCCGTTCGTGCTGCCTGCCCCGCTGGCCGGGCGCTGCGCCCTCGACGCCCACGACGCGGCGGTACTCGCGGGAGGAGAAGGCTGCGGCGGTGCGTGGTGCCGCTAGCCTATGCGGTCAGTCGAGTCCACCCGGCCCACTGCGCGCGGTCACCGGAGCACACCTCGTCGCCCTGGTCCGCGCGGGCGCCACGTTCGAGAACGGCGTCCTGGTCGAGCGATCCGCGGTCCGCTCGGCATGAACACAGCCAACTGCCGCCGGTCGGAAAACTGGTGGCAGGCCCGGCCGACCTGGGGTGAAGATCGCGGCCTGACCAACTTCCTGGAAACCGACCGGCTCATCCTGCGCGCGTTCACAGCGGCCGACACTGACCACCTGCTCGCCCTGGACAACGACCCCGAGGTCATGCGCTTCATCAACGGTGGCGATCCCACCAGCCGCGAGACGATCGAGACGCGGACCCTGCCGCGACTCCTGCACGACTACCCATGCTGGAAAACCCGCGGATACTGGGCCGCTCAGGAGAAGATCACCGGCACCTTCCTGGGTTGGTTTGAGTTCCGGCCGTTGGAGGAGCACAGCCCTGCTGTGGTCGAACTCGGCTACCGGTTGAACCAGGCGGCATGGGGACGTGGTTACGCCACCGAGGGCTCCCGGGCCCTGATCCGCAAGGGGTTCACGGACCTGGAAGTCGAGCGGATCACGGCGAACACAATGGCCGTCAACACCCGTTCTCGCCGTGTCATGGAGAAGTCGGGCCTGTCCTTCGTCCGGAACTTCACCGGGGACTGGCCGGAGGCTATCGAGGGCGCCGAGCACGGTGAAGTCGAGTACGAACTCCACCGTCCCGAGTGGGAACAGCAGTAGATTTCAACGACCCCGTCCACAACTCTTGGATGGTGCCGGGACCGCGCCGCAGGCCGCGGCGCAGCCGCCAGGCACTGGCCAGCCACATCATCAGCTCGTTGATGTCGAGTCCGTCGGCAGCTGCTGGCCAGCGTGCCGGTCACCCTCGTAGTGTTCGACGTTCTCCGCGCGGCCGGTGCGTTGCAGACCGGTCTGCCCTACCGCGACCGCAGAGCGCTCGGCTGGGCCCGCTGCCCCGGTGGCGGGGGATGACAGGATCAGGCGATCGTGGGCGAGATTGTGCGGGTCAGGTGTTGCGGCTGGGAGTGGGTGGGAGCCGACCGGGCCCACTGCTGCCGCCGCTTCGGCGGCTGCGGGGCCGTGTTCGACGACACCGAGCTCTGGGACGCCCACCGGCTGGCCGGGACTTGCCTGGATCCTCGAGAGCTGGGGCTGATCCAGACCAAGAACGGCATCTGGCGGCGTCGCCACGACTGTCCTCGGGCGTGAAGCAAGTCCAGCCGAGCAGCCGCGATTCGGGGGCTGTTGCGCTCCCAGCCCGCAGCGCTTATCGTTCTTCGATAACATCGATTTGCGATAAGGAGAGCCTGTGATGAAGCTGACCCAGGCGAGTACAAGCCTCACCGTGCTCCGGGTCCTTCTAGGCATACCCCTGCTGTACAAGGAAGAGAATGACTTCACCGTCTGAGCAGGACGAGCCGACCGTGACAGTCACCCTCGACAAGGTCCTTCGCAACCGAGAGATGACCTTGACCGAACTCTCCCAGCGCGTCGGTATCACGATGGCCAACCTGTCGAACCTCAAGACAGGAAGAGCCCGTGCGATCCGCTTCAGCACGCTGCAGGCACTCTGCCGCGAGCTGAACTGCCAGCCAGGCGATCTGCTGCTCTACACCCGAACCACCGCATCCGGCGACCCAGACACGTCCTGAACCTCCAGTATCTGACGGTAGAGCCCATGTTCTAGATCCATCTGACTGGATCGTCTACCCTCCTTCGTATCAACGAATGGACGGTCGGATGAGGGCTGGGACTCGCCGCCGGCGTGCACCGATTGGCGTGGTCGCCGGCGCTGTCGCGTTGCTCGTGGCCGTGCTCCCCGCCGAGGAGTCCGAGGTCGCGGTGACGCGATCGGCGACGGTCGGCGTCGACCGGTCCCCGGCTGTGGCCGCCGCGGTTGTGCGGGCGGCGGTCCCGCTGGGCGGCCTGGAGGTCCCTGATCCGCTCGCTCTGGACTCGGGTGGTCGTGTCACCAGTGTGCGCCAGTGGGAGCAGCAGCGCCGCCCGCAGCTGCTCGAGGCCTTCCAGGACAACGTCTACGGCACCTCGCTGCCCGCACCGACGAAGACGACGTTCTCCGAGGACAGCGGCGGGGGCGGCGGGTCGGCCAAGAAGGTCACGATCACGGTGACCGGACCTGAGGGCACGGCGAGCTTCACGCTGCGGCTGTTCACCCCGTCGTCGGGCAAGCCGAAGGGCACGTTCCTGCTGATCGACCACCGGGGCTCGGTGGGAGACGACCCGGGTTCGGGGGGCTACGCCCCGGTCTCGACGATCACCGGTGACGGCTATGCCCTGGCCGCGCTCAACGCCGAGGAAGTCGCCCCCGACGACGCCGGCTCCTACCGCAACGGTGTGATCAACGCGTTCTACCCCGCCGGACAGGACCTCCCGGCCGACGCGGGCCGCACGATCAGTGCGTGGGCGTGGGGCGCCAGCCGAGCGATGGACTACCTGCAGACCGACCCCGACATCGACCCGAGCAAGGTCGCGGTGATCGGACACTCCCGCGGAGGGAAGGCCGCGCTGTGGGCCGGAGCCCAGGACCCGCGGTTCCCGGTGGTCATCTCGAACAACTCCGGCTCCACCGGCGCGAAGCTCGCCCGCCGCGACTCCTCGGGCGAGTCGATCTCGGCGATCAACTCCCAGTTCCCGCACTGGTTCCCCGAGACCTACAAGCGTTTCGACGGCAACGCCGACGCCCTGCCGGTGGATCAGAACGAGCTGCTCGCGCTGATCGCGCCGGGCCGGGTCGTGGTCGCTTCGGCCGCCGAGGACGGCAACGCCGACCCGCAGGGCGAGTTTCTGTCCTACCTCGGTGCCGCCCCGGTCTATGAGCTCTACGGGCTCGGGGAGACCGGCTTGTCCTCGGCGAACTGGCCGCCGGCCACGGGGAAGGGCTTCCGCGGCCCGGGGATGAGCTATCACCTGCGATCCGGGGGGCACGGGCTTGAAGACTCCGACTGGCAGATCTACCTGGGCAGCAACCTGTTCACGCGCTGATCAGTGGCGTCGTGTCGCAGCCGCGGTCGCCGGCGCTGCCGCGGCGCTGCTCCTCGTCGGGTGCACGGCCCCAGCCCCCGTCGACGCCCCCGGGGCGCCGCCCCCGCCTGCCAGGCAGGCGTTCGATCCCCCGACGGCGTTCGGGCCCGCCGCGTTGTCCCTCGGCGGGGACACCGGGCTCCCGGCCCCGCAGGTCCTCGACGGCGTCTATGGCTGGTCGTTGTCCGATGCCGGCCTGACCCGGGTCGACCTGACCTCGGGTGAGGCGATCGTGGGCGGCTTCCCCCGGGCCCCGCTGTTCAGCGGACTGGATGTGTCCCGGCCGACCGCGATCGGGGCACCGCCGGTGCTCGGCGCCCCGGTGCTGGCCGACCTGCCCGAGGGCCGTCGGGTCCTGGCGGCCTGGCCGGTCGAGCAGCCCGGCCAGGGCACCACCCCGGCCCGCCGCGGCATCGAGCTGGTCGCCGCGGATCCGGGCACCGCCCGCACGCTGTCCTCCATCACCGTCCCTCTGCCTCTCGAGTGGCTCGAGGAGTCGCTGACGGGCTTCACGGTCTCGGTCGCCGGCGTCGTGGGTACCACGGCCATCGTGAGCGCATCGACCTCCGCGACCGCCCACACCGCCGCGGTCGACCTGGCAGGGGGAACCCTGCGATGGTCCGCGCCCGGCGTCGCTGCTGTGCTCGTCGGCGAGAGCACCGTCGCCGTCGAGGTCCGCGACCTCGTCGAGCGTGAACTGCGCGGCCTGAGCATCGGCGACGGCAGCACCCGCTGGGCCGGGCTCACGGGCAGCGCGGTGTGGCCGGTCGGGCGAGCTCGGATGCTGGTCGACCTGAGCAGCCTGTCGCGCCCGGCCGGAGGCAGTCAGGTCGTGGAGATCGCGACCGGGCGATCGGTCGAGAGTCCGCTCAACGGCCAGCCGGGCTGGTCCTGCCGCTCCGACGACCAGGCCCTCACGATCTGCTCGCTCGCCCCCTACGTTGGGACCGACGCCGTCCTCGGGTTCGACGCCGCCGGCGTCGAGCTGTGGCGGATCACCCGTGACTCGGGGCGGGTCCCACCGACGGTCACCACCGCCTGGCACGGCATGGTCTACGGCTATACCGACGCCGGACCGCTGGTCCTCGACGGCCGGACCGGCCAGGACAGGGTCGCCTCCGCTACGACGGCTCCGCTGCTGGTCAACGAGTACTTCGCGGTGGGTCCCGACGCCCCTAGGACGCCGGAACAGCGCCCGAACTACCGCCATCCGTCGCGGCTGGTCGCGAGTCCCACTGCCGGATGAGCGGGCAGGTCAGGGGCGGTCCGGGCGCTCGGTGTGTCCGGGAGTCGGCATGGCCCGCAGGCAGCTCTCGGCCTGCATTCCGGAGCCGGCCTCGAATCCGGTTCCTCCCGGTCCCCATGTGCTGGCCGCCTTGCTCGTCGTGCTGTCGGGGGCAAGGGTGGCGCAGCCAGCCATCGCGTAGCTATGCCGTAGGCGCCCTTGCGGCCGAAACCACGGCGTCGAGACTCCTCAGCTGAGGGGGCAGGATGTCTCGCGAGTAACACGACGAGTGGCCATTCAAGGCGTCACGGAACTGGCTCGACGACGACGGCCCTTCGGTGTTCGACTGCCGATGACGACCGCAACCGAGCCATATCGTCGAGCCCTATCGTGAGGTGATGAGGCCCATGCAGGGTCCGGTCAGAGCGCCCCATTTATTGGGGGTCGGTGCCTTCGCAGTAGGGACCTGCGAACTAGTGCTTGCAGGACTGTTGCCGGAGCTGGGGAGTTCGCTCGGGGTATCCGTGGCGACCGCGGGCCAGGTCGTAACGGTATTCGGAGTGACTGCAGCCATCGCCGGACCGGTCCTCGCGGCATCCAGCGTTCGCTGGGCTCGCCGCCGGGTCCTGCTTCTTGCGCTCGGTCTTTACCTCGTCGGGACCGCGCTGAGCGCGGCTGCTGGCACCTTCGGTGTCCTGCTCGGCGGGCAAGTGCTAGCTGCGTGCGGGGCCGGCCTGTTTCTGCCGACTGCCACCGTGACCGCTGCGGCTCTTGAGAAACCGGAGCGACGCGGTAGAGCCGTCGCCATCGTCACAACGGGTATGACCGTGGCGATCGCCGTCGGCGCCCCACTCGGAACGGCACTCGCGGCCATCGCTGGATGGCGGGCCACCATGCTCATGCTGACCGGACTCGCCCTCCTCGTCGGCGTCGCGGTCCTCGCATGGATCCCGCCGGTTCAGGCCGCACCCGATGAACTGGCCGGACTCCGCGAGCGGCTGAAACCACTCGTCGACCGGCGCGTGCTTGCCCTCCTCGCCACGACGTTGGCAGCCTTTACCGCCATCTACATCCCGTACACCTACATCTCGGTCGTAGCCCAGGAGGCAACCGGCGGCGACGGCCTTCAGCTGGCAAGCATCCTCGTCGTACTCGGTGTCGCGGGAATCGCTGGAAATCTGCTGGCAGGGCGTCTGGCTGACCGCGTCGGCGGACGACCTGTCGTCGCAGGCTCACTGATAGGCCTCGTCATCGTCTTCTTAATGACTCCGTACTGGAGCACGACCCTTCCGGCTGCTCTGGTCGCCGCGGCCGCGTATGGGGTGATCGGCTTCGGGGTGAGCGCTCCTCAGACGTATCGGATCCTGAGTTTGGGAGGCCAAACATCGCTGTCAGTCGCGCTCAACGGCGCGGCGCTGTACCTCGCGATCTCGCTGTCCGGGCTCCTCGGCGCCGCAGTCCTCACTGCGCTGGATGTCAGATGGCTTGGCGTGATCGCGGCCGTCACAGCCGGCGTTGCCCTCCTGCTGTCCGAGCTGGCGCAGCGCGTGGACATCCGATCGCGAGCGAGGGCAGTGTGAGTCCTGACGACACACGCCAGCCCGCCGACGACGGACATGGGGCCAGAGCACGGCCACCGGGGCCACTTCAGGACGTCTCTCCGGGGCCAGCCGGGGTTGACATTCCCAGACGCCGGAACAGCGACCGAACTACAGCCATCCGTCGCGGCTGGTCGCGAGCCCCACTGCCGGATGAGGAGCCAGGTCAGGGGCGGTCTGTGGGTCCGGGAGTCGGCATGGCCCGCAGATCAGCGACGACCTGCTCCAGCGCTCGGCGGGTCGCCGGCCGCAGGTGACCGATGGCCCGGACGAGGTCGGCGATGTCTGCCTGCCGCACGACCTGCAGCACCTCGAGTTCCTCGGTGCTGACCTGGGCGTAGGGGTCGTCAAGCAGGTAGCTGACCGGCACCTGGAAGAACCGGGCGATGTCCTCCAGGGTTGCCTTCGACGGGTTGGTGGTGCGCCCGAGGCGCAGGTGGTTGAGCGTCGCGCGCGACACCGATCCGCCGGAGGCCTGAATGCCCGCGACTACCTCGTCGAGAGTGGTGGGCCGCCCTTGCGACTCCAGCGTGCTGAACAGGTAGTTCAGCTTGTCCGCCAGAGATCGCGAGCCCGCGGAGTCCCCTTGCGCCACCACCCTGCCCCCCTCATCTGGCCCACTCCCGAGTCACGGAGAGGCCGACGGTAGTTCTACCGGCCAGTGGCGCCATCCCGACGCAGGGACGCTGTACCCCGGTCGGAGCGGTGTCTGATCAGCTGTTCGCGAGTGTTGTTCGCTTAGTGGGCGGGATCGGACCCTGGGTGTCCGGCGTGTTGCTGTTCGTGACATGGTCGGGCGCCGACTATGAACGATGCCGACTCTGCAGCCGCCGTGCCTGGGCCCCGCCGTCTGACCCAGGTCTTCGCGCTTCGTGAGTTCCGTGCGCTGTGGTCGGCTGAGGTCGTTTCGATCCTGGGCGACCAGCTCGCTCGGGTGGCGTTCTCGGTACTGGTCTACGACCGCACGAGCTCGGCGGCCCTGTCGGCGACCGTGTACGCGTTGACCTTCCTACCCGCGCTGCTCGGCGGTGCGTTGCTGGGATGGGTCGCCGACCGATATCCCCGCCGCCGGGTGATGATCGGCAGCGACCTCGCCCGCGCGGCACTGGTCGTACCGATGGCGTGGCCCGGCCTTCCCCTACCCGTGCTGTGCGCCCTGATCGTGGTCATGGTGTTGCTGGGCTCCCCGCACTCGGCGGCGCAGGGGGCGTTGCTGCCCGAGATCCTGCGCGGCGACCTGCTCGAACGCGGGTACGCCGTTCGCCAGGTGACGGGGCAGGTCGCGCAGGTCGCCGGGTTCGCGACCGGCGGCGCACTGCTGGCTCTGCTGAGTCCGCAGACCGCTCTGCTGGCGAACGCCGGGACCTTCGTCCTCTCAGCTGTCGTGCTGACCGCCGGGGTCACGGCTCGGGCGGCGCCCGCTGCTGCCGAGGCCGGCGAGGTCCGTTCCTGGTGGCGTGACATCGCCGTTGGGGCGCACACGGTGTTCGCCGATCCCTCGCGTCGCACGTTGGCCCTCGTCGTCTGGATGGCCGGGACCTACATCGCCCCTGAGGGGGTGGCTGCTCCGTATGCCGCGCAGCTGGGCGCTGGTCCGGTCGCCGTCGGGATCCTGCTGGCAGCCATCCCGGCCGGCAGCGTCGTCGGGGCGATCGTCTTCACCCGTTGGGTCCCCCAGGGGGCCCGGGAGCGCTGGATGCTCCCGCTTGCGGTGGTCGCGGGGGTCCCCCTGATGGTGAGCGCGATCGCGACGTCGGTCGTTGCGGTCGCCGCGCTGTGGGCGCTCAGCGGAGCGGCCGTGGCCGCCGCATTGATCCAGGCTCAGGCCGGCTTCGTGCGCCGGACTCCCGCCAAGGCGCGGGGGCGCGCGACCGGGCTTGCCGCCGCCGGCCTGATCGGCGCGCAGGGTATCGGCCTTCTCGCGGCCGGGTTGCTCGCCGAGTGGTCCTCCCCTGGCGTTGCGGTGGCGGTCACCGCCGCCGTCGCTGGGGTCGGGCTCGCGGCCTTGGCGGTGTCTGGGTCGGCCCGAGCGCTGTGAGCGGTGGGGGTGCCGACTTTCCACTCGGGCTCCCCACCGCCTCACCGTCGTCGTGCTTCGCACTTTCACCGCCTGGCCGTCGCCAGTGAAGACCTCAGATCCACACACGGTTACGCATCACGTCACCTCTCCTCTCTTGCTTGTTCGATCAGAATCACGTCACCAGTTCCAGTTACGCATCCATCCCCCTGCCTAGTCGTTCGACCGGACGATCCCGACCGTTCACCAGCTCCAGTTGCGCACGAGCCCTCTCCTCTCTCTTCGCGAATCCCCAGAAATCGTCGAGTCACCAGTTCCAGTTGCGCACGAGCCATCTCCCTTCACGCGATACCCACCAGTGGGATGCATTCACCAGTTCCAGTTGCGCACTGCACACTCCCTCCTATAGCCACAAGAACAGACCACTCCACGTTCACCAGTTCCAGTTGCGCACTCAAACCCCTCCTTCGCACAGGACATGCGGACCCATCGACAGCGCCATCACCAGTTCCAGTTACGCATTACCCGCACCTTCCCTTCTTTCTCGCCCGCCATGACCCGACCACCTGTCACCAGTTCCAGTTACGCATCTCGCTACCTCCGATCGTCACGACTTACCATCGACTCCAGTTCACCAGTTCCAGTTACGCACGTTCACCAGATCCCATCTCATCGAGCCCCCGCTTCCGTCGCCTGCTTCATTCGCCTGCCTCGTTCACCAGTTCCAGTTGCGCATTACAGGCCCTTTCAATCGAGTCCGACACCTTTATGCTCAGGCTCTTTACTCATTACCAGTTCCAGTTACGCACAGCTCCCCCTCTCGTCGTGGCGACTTCCGCCGGGTTACTACAAATGGCCTAGCTGCGGCGCAGCTCTGCCGACCACACCCGCGTCCGAGGTCGCCCCGGCTCGCGACGGCCTCGACAGGGTAGGCGAGAAACATCGCCACGTCAGCGGCACAGTTGATCTTGATAGCCGATTCTGAGCCCTCCCGGCGACCTGCGGATCGATGAGAGCGACACAACTGAGCTGGGATGCAACCGCTCGCCGCCGTCTATGCTGAGACGGGAAAAAACGATCTACGATTCGAGGATTCTCGTGACCTCATCCACCGCGCGACACGCCGACCGGAGCACCCTCCGGTCAAGGCTGTCGGCGTGGCGGCTCTGGTCACTTCCGCCTCGCGTTCGGGCGTTACTTGTCGCAGTCGAACTCGCAGCTGTGTGCCTACTCACTGTCGACATCGTCCTTCACGGCGTCCCCCGCGGGCTGTCGGTGTGGCTGACCGCGGGTGCGCTGGTGGTCCTAAGCGGCGTGCACGCCGAGATCTCACTACGCGCTGAGCGACTGCGCCGCCGCATCGCAGAGACCAGGTATATCGACCTGAGTTCGGTGTGGACATTCGCGGGTGCGCTGTTGCTGCCGCCTCTACTTGCAGCGTGCACCGTGATCGTCAGCTATACCCATCTGTACTTCCGCGTCTTTCGGCCCGCCGGGACCCCTCCCCATCGACAGTTCTACTCGACGTCCACCGTCGTGTTGGCCGTCTATCTGGTCGCAGCGGTCCGACTAGGCTTCGACGGGTCGAACTCATGGTTCGCGATCGTCGAGATCGCGGCGTGTCTAGCGGTTTACACTGGCACAAACATGTTGCTCGTCGTGAGCGTTATCCGCTTGGCTCAGCCCGGGAGCAAGTTCTTGGCGATCCTGGCCGGCGGCGAGATCGCACTGGAGACCGCCACGCTCAGTCTTGGTGCAATCGTGGCCTACGCGGTGATGCCGGACCATCTTCCGCTCGTGGCGCTGCTGATTCCTGCGCTCGTTCTGATGGAGCAGACCACTCTCATCAGGCAGCTCGAGACACGGGCGGCGACGGATGCGAAAACCGGCCTGCTGAACGCGGAGGGTTGGCGCTCGCAGGCGCTGCAGCTGCTCGACGCGGCGGAGCGCGACCGCTCCAACGTCGGCGTCCTGATCCTCGACCTCGACTACTTCAAGGAGGTAAACGACCGCTACGGGCACCTGGTCGGTGACGCGGTGCTCCGCGCGGTCGCCGAGGTGATCGAGGCTGAGATCCGTGACCGCGACGCCGCCGGACGCTTCGGCGGGGAGGAGTTCGTCATCGCCCTGGCCGGGGTGCGTGTGCCGGCCGACCGCGACGGTGGAGCGGTCCGTGAGGTGGGAGAGCGGATCCGTCGGAGGATCGAGGCTCTGGAGGTCGACGTCGACGGCGACGAGGCTCCCCCGATACAGGTCTCCTCTCTCACCGCCTCGATCGGGGCCGCGGTCTACCCGGAGGCCGGCCGCGATCTCGACGTTCTGCTCGCGGCCGCGGACGGGGCGCTCTACGCGGCGAAGAACGCCGGGCGGAACCGGGTCCTCGTGAGCCACGGCCCCACTCCGCCTCCGCCTGCCTCTCCCCCGCCCGGCCCGTCGGTGCCGTCGCCGCGCCCTGGAGCATGAGGGCGTGCGCAGAGACGACGCGACCGATGCCGGACAGGTGGACGACGCGGGCGACGCGGGCTTTCTGCGGCAGTCGGCGGAGTTCGTGTCTCACGCCTGTGCAGGCGGCGCACGTCGCACGGCGCGTCAGGTGCTCGGGGCGTGGGAGCGCTGGTGTCGCCGCGAGGGCTCCGATCCGCTGGTTCTGGATCCCACGGCGATACGGGCGTTCCTGGCCACGGCCCCGGTCGGCCATACCTACCGGGACCGGGAGCGCGCCGAGACGGTCCTGGAGCAGTTCCGGTCGACGGTTGCCGACGACGCCGCCGCGCAACCGAGTACCTCCTCGGGGGCCGCGGCGGTGTCGCCGAGTCCTGCCTCCGCCGCTGCCCCCGATGGCGCCCTCGAGCCCACGGCGCTGATCTGGCTGCTCGACACCGCGGAGGTGATCGACGCGCCGATCCTGGGTCTGTCGCTTCTCGTCGCGGTGAACGGGCTCGGGGTGGGCGAGGCTCTGAGCCTGGACGTTGAGCACGTCGCGTCGACCGACGGTCTGCCTGTGGTTCGCCTACCTCGACGGTGGGGGCGACGGTCGGTGGTCCCGCTCGCTGCGGCGACCGCCGCGGCCCTGACGCAGTGCACCGCCGGGCGATCGGAGGGACCGCTGCTGCGGGCGCTGGACGCCGGCGAGCGGCTCTCGCCGGTGGAGGCCGCCCAGCGTTTCACTGCGGTCGCGGCGGCGGTCGGCCTGGACCGTCAGGTGACGCCGGCGGCGTTGGAGCAGACCTTCGTCTCGCTCGCGCTGAGCGCCGGCGTGCCGATCTCGGCCCTGACGCACGCCCTCGGGGACGTCGACGGTCGCGCCGAACACTCCCGGCACGCTGCCTTTGCCATCTGCAACTACCTTGCGTCACAAGATCCGTTGCGCTTCGTGTAGGCGGTTGGACTCACTGGGTGACGGGGTGCTCCAATGGCTAGTCCCACAACGCGCGATGTGTTGTATTCGCAGCGTCATGCTGTTGGGTGAGCGCGGCAAGGGCTCAGCGGGCGAGAAGCATTCACGGAGGCTGCGTCGGTGGCGGCACGCAACAGCTGGCAGCTCAGCGGAGCTGCCGCCTCGTCACCGGTCGGCGCGGAGCTGACCTGGTGGGGCGCGGTGCTGCCGCGGGCAGGTCAGCTGGTCGTGGCCGATCCCCTTCTGCCCCGACCGCTGATGACGGCACTGCTGTCCGACGCTGCCGACGACGTGTCCGCCACCGGGCCGCGTCGGGCGCGCGTCGTCGTGGTCTCGCTGCTGGCCGGCGGAGGGCTCGCGGCAGCTGTCGTGATGGCGACCGAGGCGCTGCAGGTGCTTCTGCTGGTCACCGCTGCAGTCGGCTTCGTGGTCTGGTCAAGCCGGATGCACAGCCGGGAGCACGCGGTCCGGGAGCGGGAAGGTGCGCGCCCGCTGTTCGCGGTGCGTCCCAGCGTCGGAGAGCCGACCTGGGAGCTGCTCGCCCATCTCGACAGTCAGCAGGCCGCCCGGCCCGACGATGCCTTCTGTGCCGCCGCTCGTCATCTGCTGTGGCGGGTCGCGCACGTGAGCCCGCGCAGCGACGCCGCGATCACACGTCTGACCGAACGCGCTCGCGACGGTGATCTGTCCTCCACCGACCAGCTGTGGGCTGCGGCTGAGGACCTGACCATGTTGGCCGTCGCCTCGCCACGGGACGTGCGCCGGTCGGTGCCCCAGCTCGCCGTCCTGTTCCGCTACGAGTCCGGCGCAACCCGCTGACGGTCCGGCTCCTGGCCGATGCCGCTCCCCTGCGCAGCGTCTTCAGCTTCGGTGCTCTGCAGGTGTCGCAGGAAGGGCTCGACCAGTCGCCCGTGTCGCAGCTGTGTGGAGACCTCGGTCTGCAGGCGTGCTTCGGCCAGGAGCTCGCCGGTACGGGGTGGCGGTTCGGCGTCGAGGACCTGGAACGTCGCGTCCGGACCGTCGCCCCGCCCGCCCCGTAGGGCCCAGGCCAGCCAGCTGGCCTCGGCCAGCGCCGCCCGGCGGTCGGGGGAGGTGCCGGAGCCGTGCTCGCGGGCGAAGTCGACCGCTGCGGACACCACGTGGGTGGGGACCCCGCTGAGCAGGGCGCGTGTCGTGTCCCAGATGACGACCATCCGCGCGTAGAGCGCCGCGTCCGGGCGCTCCCGCAGCAGGCTCGGCCGGGCGATGGCCTCGCTCTGTTGCCAGCTCGGCACTGCCGAGACCAGGACACGTTCGAGCCGGCGCAGCCGGAGGAACAGGCCGGCGGCCCGGACCTGCTCGATGACCGGCTGCAGCGGGCCGCTCAGGCGGGTGGCGACGAGCCCGAGGCCGAGCAGGGTCGCGCAGCAGAGCAGGACGACGTCGCTCGCGGCGAGCGCTCCCTGGGCTACCGGGCTGGCGGCGGGGTGCAGCTGCAGCGCGGCGAGCACCGCGAGGGCGGCGAAGGCCGCCACGAACAGTGCAGCGGACAGCCGCAGGGTCGTCTGCATGGCAGTGCTGGGGATGTAGCGCAGCACCCGTCGGCCGTGCCCGATCAGCACCGCGGTGCCGACCATCGGCCAGACCAGGGTCAGACCGGTGAGCATGACGAGCTGGGGGTAGCAGCTCCCGCCGGTGCGAGGCTCGACGAGCGGGAGCAGGGCCCCGTCGACGAGCAGGAGGATCTGGGCGAGCAGAACACCGCCTCCGGCAGCGATCGGTGAGATCGCGTAGAGGCGGCGCGACAGCGCTGTTGCCGTGGTGAACAGTCCGGTCCCTGCCAGCCCGATCGCGACGAGGATCCCGGCGGCAAGGTAGGCCCGCGCCGTCGGTGTCCCGGGGCTGGGTACAGCACCCAGTAGCGCGGCGACACCGGCGAAGAGGGCTGCGACGGTGATCCCCACCGCGGGCTGCGTTCGCCGGCGCAGTCCCAGCACCGCGGCCAGCAGCAGCGTGGCCGCAGCGATGAGGCTCAGGGTCAGGTGCATCGGGGCCTCATGTGAACGCGGACTCCAGACGAGCGGCCGCGGCACGCACCTCGGCTGTCGCTACCCAGCGATGCGACCGTCTGCCCGGTCCGTAGCCCAGCAGGGCCGCGCCGAGGGCGTCGGCTTCGGCTTCGTCGTGGGCGCCGTAGGACGGATCGTTGCCCATCCATGCGCTGAGCCGCTGCTGGGAGTCCGACAGCACCGTGCTGAAGCTGGGGCGGAACCGGGCGCTGTGGGCCTGGTGGTCGAAGAACAGGTGGCCGAGCTCGTGGGCGATGTTGTGGCGCCGGGCGAGTTCGCTGGCCGCGTGGGCGTAGAAGACGACCGCGACGCCGGGACGGGGAACCGTGCAGAGCCCGCACAGCTCACGGGCCGATGCCCCCAGCTCGACCGGTAGCAGGCGGATGGTCAGCCCGCGGGCCTGCCCGAGCCGTTCCGCGAACGCCTCGAGGTCGACCTCAGACTCCGGACAGGGTTCGAGTCCCTCGTCGCGGAGCTTGCGGCGGGCGCGGGCGACGAGCTGGGTCCAGCTCGCCGGCTCCTCGCTCTGTGCGCGTCTGCGTACCCGCATCTCATGTCCCTCGGCCGGAAACTGATCACAGTAGGTCTACCCCGGACGAGCCTCAACGAGTAGTGATCCGATGGAGGAACGCTACTGGCGTTCGCGTCGCCGTCTGTGACGGAGGGGGCTCTGCGCCCTCATCCGGCCGTTCCCCCCGCGGTGGTGCGGGCCACCATGGCGGCTGCTTCGCTGGTCACTGCGGTGGTGGCCACGCTGACGGTGCCCACGCCCTGCGACTTCGCCCGGTTGAGCTCGGCGTCGGCTCGGGTGAGCAGCTGGTCGATGCTGTCGGCGGCGTCGGGCCACCCCGCCGCGCCGACGCTGGCGGTGAGTCGGGGCGCGGTGCCGTGCTCGACGTCGAGGACCGCGGCGGTGTCGATCGCGGCGACGGCGGCGGTGACGCGCTCGCCCAGGACCTCCAGGTCGTGCCGATCGGCGGCCGGGGCGGCGATCACGAACTCCTCGCCGTGCATCCTTCCCACGATGTCTCCGGCCCGGACCGCTGTGGGCAGGATCCGCGCGACCTCGTCGAGCAGATGGTCCCCGGCCCGTACTCCCCAGGCGTCGTTGATGCGGCGGAAGCCGTCGAGGTCGACCGCCAGTACTCCGAGGGCGGTGCCGCGCTTGCGCGCCCGCTGCAGCTCCGCCGTCGCCGCCCGGTGCCAGGTCCCCGGGCTGAGCAGTCCGTCGTCGTGGTCGGTGGTCCCGACCGTGGAGACCAGCACGCTGCGCGAGAGCAGCCAGAGGGTGGGGACCAGGAGCAGGACCGGCCACGGTGAGGACGAGGCGAGCATGAACGCCACCACCGCCCCGATGCAGAGCTGTGCCAGCTCGAAGCCGTGCTGACGCAGGTCGGTCACCATGTCGCGGGCCGCGAGCCGTCCGGCGGCCAGGAACACGATGCCGGCGACCAGACCTGCCTGCACCGAGGTGTAGGCGAGGAGTGCCAGGACTGTGGAGGCGATCGGCACCAACGTCGTCGCGCCGGCGGCGAGGTCGAGGCCCAGCGCGGCCGCGAGGTAGTGGGCGGCGATCCCGGCGATCACCACCGTGGAGGCGGTGAAGATCGTGCGGTATACCGGCCCCCGTTCACGCGGGATGCGGGGGCGGTCGATGCGCAGGATCCGGTACCCGTAGATCGCGGCGACGGTCGCGGCGATCAGAGCGGGAGGGAACAGCAGTGCGGCCACCACGGTGTAGACGGAGTTGGTGACCAGGTGGCCGGTCTCGGTGGCGCTCTCCCGCTTGATGGTCGCGCGCCGGTATCCGCGCTCGGCCGACAGCGCCGCTTCGTGCTGCAGGATGCAGGCGGCGACGAGGAGCGCGGCCAACCCGATCTGTGCCGGTTCTGCCCGGGTGGGAGCGGCGACGACGAGCGCGATCGCCAGTGTTTCGACCGCGATGACGTAGGCCAGGGCCGGCCGGGGCAGATTCAGCAGGGGCAGCCGTCGCTGCCGCTGGGTAGGTGGGGTGGGTCCGTCGGGTCTGGAATCCATCGGTGTCCTCCCGTTCACCGGTCAGCGGGGCTGCAGCCCGGTGTCCGGAGTCGGGGCGCCGGGGGCGACGGCCATGACGGCCTCGGCGAAGCTGACCGAGATCAGCAGGAACTCCTCCAGCGTGCCGCTCACCTGGCTTCCGTGCCCGCCGCCGAAGCGGTAGACCGCCGGGGCCCGCCCGAGGCTGCTGAGCTTGTCGGCGTAGGCGTCGACCTGCTGGATCGGGATCCGGGTGTCGTTCTCTCCGGCGATGATCGCGACCGGTGCGCGGACGTGCTCGGCCACTGCCAGCGGCGACGCGGCGGCATAGCGCTCGGGTACCTCCTCCGGGGACCCGCCGAACAGCGCCCGGGCCATCGCACGCAGCGGCTCCTGCCCGAGCTCGTAGCTCATGGCGTGGTCGGTCACCGGCACGACACCGATCCCGCCGCGCCAGCGCTCCGGCTGCAGACCGAGCGCGAGCAGCGTGAGGTACCCGCCCCAGGAGGAGCCGGCCAGCAGACAGGACTGCGGGTCGGCCAGCCCCTGGCTTAGGGCCCAGCCGTGGACCGCGGCGAGGTCTTCGAGCTCGGTGAGGCCGGGGCGCCCGACGATGGCCTGCCGCCAGGCGGCACCGTAACCGGTGGAACCTCGGTAGTTGGTGGCGATGACGGTCCACCCCGCATCGGCCCATACGGCCAGCCGCGGGGAGTAGACGTCGGCGTCATCGAGGTCGGGGCCGGGGTGCAGCCAGAACAGGGTGCGGCCCGGTGTCGACGGGGCGTTCTGTGGTCTGACGACCAGCACGGGGATGGGCCCTCCCGGCCCGTCGACCCACTCGACCGAGGCGGGGGCGCCGTCGGGCGGCGCATCGGGCGAGTCGGGGAACAGCGGCTGCGAGCCTTCGCTCGGGCTCCACCGATAGACCCGTGGCGCCTTCTGAGAGGAGGTCCAGCTGTACTCCAGCACGCCGCCCGGGCGGCGCTCGACGTCGAGCACCGATCCGTCGCTCGGACCGATCTCTCGCAGGTCCGAGCCGTCCGCGCGGCACAGGTGCAGCGTGACGCGGGCGTGGTGGGTGTGCCGGATCGCGAGGGTCTCGGCGTCGAGCCAGATCCCGTCCACCTGGCCGGGCAGGTCGATGGAGAGCTCCTGCTGTTCCCCGCTGTCGGTGTTCCACAGCAGCAGCTCGTGGCGCCCTCGGCGCTCGTGGCGCACGAGAAGCCGCGGATCTCCCGCGGCGGGCGCGAACCCGATGGGGAGCAGCTGCTTGCCCTCGTCCCGCATCTCTGCCAGGGAGTCGCCGCTGTCGACGTCGAGGACCCGGATGCCGGGCGTGCTGGCGTCGCCGTGCTCGGAGTGGCGGATTGCCACTCGGCTGCCGTCCGGCGCCATGGGCCCGGACATGCCGTCCTGTTCGTGCCGGTAGATGGCCTCGGCCGGTTGACCTTCGAACTGTCTCCAGACCGCGATGCCCTCGCGCACCGCGAGGGCGAACACCGCCACCGCACCTCTCGGCCCGTGTCCGAGCGCGAGCCCGCTGGCGATGCCGTCGCCGGCCTCTGGGGCCACTGCCTTCGCGGTGCCACCGGCGAAGGGCTGGCGGACCCAGTGCCCGAACTCGTTCCCGCCGGTGTCGTTGAACCACCACAGCCACTCACCGTCGGCGGACAGCGCTCCGTGCTCGGTTCCGGACTCCCGCTCGGTCGCCTGGACCATCGAGTCCGCCTCGCGGTCCCACAGCCACAGCTCGTGGGTTCCCGACCGGTTGCTGCCCAGCATGCTGCGCCCGGGACGGCGGGCCGCCGAGTGCGGCAGCCCCAGCGTCGTTCCCGTGACCCGAGCTCGCCAACGGCGTTCCCGCTCAGGGTCGGCGAACAGCTCCGTGGGGGGTGTGAAGGTCAGCCCCGGCTTGTCGCCGGCAGCGACGGCGGCCTCGTCCATCGTGCTCCTCCTGGCCTACTGGGTTCTGCCGGTCGTAGCCGTGGCGTCGGCATCGAATGCGAACGGGCGCAGCCTAAACCGAGGCTGCACGTCGACAGCCCGATCGTGGCCGCGCCCGATCCGGCACGTCAGTGGGGCGGTGTCAGTAGGTCCGGCGCTTCTTGTCCAGCCCGGTGGGGTCCTCGCGGCGTGGAGGCAGCCCCTCCAACGAGCGGGCGTGCTCGAGTGCGGCCTCGACCGCGGCCAGCCCGGCGGGGGACAGATCACGGGCCCGCAGCGCGAGCTGCTCCACTCCTGTCTCCTGCAGGGTCTTGAGGGTCTCCAGCTCGCGGGCGACCTGCTGGTACCGCGACTCGTTGAGGAAGTAGTCCGCTCCCACCCCGAACAGGGCCCCCAGCGACTCCAGGTGCTTCACCGTGGGGTTGGTCTTCACACCCTTGCGCAGCTGCCAGATGTACTGCTGGGAGATCACCCGGCCTGCCCGGTCGGCCTCGGGAAGCGCCTCGACCATGCGCTCGATCGCGGTCGCCGCCCCGGGATTGCTGTAGGGCCGCCCGGTTGCCGGATCGACGATGTTGGCGAACAGCGCGTTGAGCTTCTCCGCCAGCGTGGCGCGCTCGGACGGCGCAGCCGCGTCGCTGGCGTTGGCGTCACTTTCAGTCATGTTCGGTGCGAGCGTCGCGGTCGACCGGTGGCGACGGGGTCGTGGTCGTCAACTCGCTCCCCCTTTCTACATCAGTAGAGACTAGCCGGTAGGGGCACAGGAAACCAAGCCTCAGCCGCGCTCACCGGCTCCAAGGACCGAGGAGACAGCAAGCGCTCGACACGCCGACGCCGAACCGTCATCGCGAACTTCCTGCACGCCAGCGCCTTTCCTGCACCTCGAGGCCGAGAGCAGCTCTGCACCACGCGGGGCCGCGCCGCGACCTTGCCGGATGCAACGCAGCGTTCCACACCAGTTGACAAGTACCTTCTATCTCAGTTTACGCTGTTGCTCGTTCGGCCGCGCTTCTTCCGCTGCGGTCGGATTCATCGACAGGAGCGAGGAGGCGGCAGTGACGGATGGTGATCGTCGCGATCGACAGCCGGCCGCAGCGTTGGGAGGTCACCACTCGTGATGCCAGCAGCCGCACAGGCCGCAGCCCCTCCGGACGGCGACATGGCGGAGCACGCACACAAGGAGGTCGCTGTGACCGAACCTCTACCTGCTGCCGCGTCCGAGAGCCTCGACGCTGCGCCACGGCCCCGGCTGGCCCCGGACGTCGTGGCTCTCCTGGTGGACCGCGAGCAGGCCCGACACCACAGCGAGCTCATGCGGACTCGCGAGCAGATCCTCGCCCTGTCCTCCTCGTCTGCCGAAGCCCTGCTCTCGGCCCTGGACGACGAACTGGCAGCGGTCGCCACCGCGGCGATCGGGGCGATGTCAGTGCTTCGACGGGACCCCACCGACCCCCTCACTCCCTCGGCGGTCGAGGAACTCAGCGGGTCGACCGGGGAGTACCTCACCCGGGTGGCGGACTTGAATCGCTCCCTGCTGGCGATCCATCTGGCTCTGGAGGCTCAGGTGCGAACGAACTCGTCCTAGCCTCGGCCCGCGCGCCGTCCACCGTGCAACCGGTGTAGGTCCTCGACGATGCGGGCCACAGACTGTCGGGTCTCCTCCGGCAGCTCAGCGACAAGTTCGACGAAGCTCTCCAGGTTGGCGTTGTGCACCACCGCCAGCAGGTGACGGTCGGGGTCGCCGGACTCGCTGAGGTCGTCGTCGAACAGATAGGCCACTGGCACCTGGAAAAAGCGGGCGATGCCTTCCAAGGTCGTCTTGGTGGGGTTGTCGCGCCGCCCCCTCCGCAGGTGGTTGAGATACGGCACGGACAGCGACGGCCCGCCGGCCTCGCGGATGCCGTTGACGATCTCCTCGTTGGTGTAGGGACCGCGGTCGGCCGGATGGACCGTCGCCACGATCCGGTTCAGCCGATCAGCCAGCGAGGCGCCGGGGACGTCCGACTGCTCGGCCACCCGCGTCCTCCTCCGTGATGCGGTTCCGGCCCGAGGCGCGGAGTGCCACTGATGGATCGGGGCGACGGTAGCCGGGCCGACGGGTCCCAGGAAGCCGAGGTCGGCCTTCACGTCGGCGCGCCTCCTCGGCCCCGGCAGCCACCCCGGCGGGAACCCGCTGAGTGACCTCGAATCTGCAGGTCAGAACACGTTGACATCCCGAAACGACGACAGGATAGTTGCCGCTGTTGATTTCTCCTAGGAGAACAACGCGGTACTTCAGCTACCAGGTTAAGGAGGTGTGCCGTGACGGCTCATCTGATCGCGGTGCTGCACACCGCCCATCCCGGCCCCGCGGGACGTGTGTGATGCCGAAGGCACGGACATCTCGGACCGGTCCTCAGTGGCGAACTGCTCCTGGGCTCGGTGCGACGGCCACCGCCGTCCGCGACGCATCGGCGGTCGAGGAGCCCACGGCGGCCCGGCGACCATCTGCACCCGACCCGCAGCGCCGCGAGACGCCTGGTCTGGGCCCGCTCGGCCCCTGGACCGTGCGAACCGTCGGAGCAGACGCACCCGCCGACCAGACGGCCGACGTAGCGCACGAGGACGACGCCGCGCCCGCCGCACAGCAGCCGACCACCGCGCAGCAACCGCCCGGCGCGGCCACCGCTGCCGAGGCCGCCCCGGTTGCCCTCACGGACCTCGCGACGCCTCAGCAGACCGCAAACCCCTCCCCCCTCGCCCCATCCGGCCCCGAGCAGGTGCGTCCGGAGGAGCCGGAGCTCGCCGCACCGCAGGTGCCTCTCGACAGCGAGATGCCCTCGCTTCGACGCAGGAACGGCAGGTCCGGGACGGTCGCCCGACACAACCCAGCGCGGGAGTCGTTCTCCCGTTCTGTGCGGTCACTGGAGCCGATCTCCGATCCCGAGGCCGCGAGCTTCGCCGGCCGCTTCGCCGCCGACTTCCAGTCGTTCGACGAGGACGTCCCGAGCCGTCGGGCAGAGGTACTGCGGCCTCTGCTCGCTGACCCCCAGGCGTGCACCTGGGGGTGGTCGGGCGCGGGCAGGCAGCGCGCCGACTCACCGCTGCCGGGCCGGATCTACCGGCCCAGCGACACGGTGGTGTTCGTCGAGGTGATCGTCCGTGTCACCACGTACGCGCGCGCCTGCCCGCAGCCCGACGATCCGGCGGCGCGCCCCACGGCGGTCGAGTCCGAGCTGACCGGAGTCGTGGGTCCCTCCTGTGCGCCTCCCGACGCCGACCCCAGGTGGGTGGCGGCCGAGGCGAACTGGGTCCGGATGACGGTCCCGATCACCCGTGACGACGACGGCCACCTGGTCGTCGACCCGCACCTGCGTCCCACCGATTCCTCCTGACCCCCACCAAGAGGTAGCTGCTGATGTCCTCGTCCAACGGCACCAACAACACCTCCGCTGCCCCGTCCTGGCTGGACGCGGGCGCCGGATGGGCCGCTCCGACCACCGGGTACGACGGGGCCCAGGTCCCCGCGACCGAGCCCGAGCCCCCGGCCGCTCCGGCGGGCGCGTCGGCGAACTGGCCGAGCAGCTCGCCATCTCGCCCGGCGGCGCCCGCGCCGGAGCGCTTCCTCGCCGAGCCACCGCTGGCGAGGGCCGAACCGGTCGGTCGGTCGGCTTCGTCATCGGCAGCGTCGTCATCGGCAGCGTCGTCATCGGCAGCGTCGTCATCGGCAGCGTCGTCATCGGCAGCGTCGTCCGTGTCAGCGCCCGCTCCGGCGGACCCGCCTCCCGCCCCGGCTCATCGGGACCCGGTTGTCTCGGAGGATCCGCAGGCGTTTCGCCCGGCGTGGGACGAGCAGACCGGGGTGCTGTCGGGAGTGGTCCGCGAGCGACGGGCCCGTCCTCAGCAGGGATGGCGCCACTTCGCCTACCAGCTGACCGGCGGCCGCTGGAACCCCGGCCTGTCCGAGGCCGAGGCCCGGCTGCGCGACCAGCTGCAGAAGATCCGGACCCCGCTGCCCGGCCCGCACAGCGTCGTCGTCGGCTCGATCAAGGGCGGGATCGGCAAGACCACCGTGTCCGCGCTGCTCGGGCTCGCGCTCGCGGAGTACCGCGGGGACCGGGTGATCGCGATGGACGCCAATCCCGACGCCGGCACCCTCGGCGACCGCCTCGTCGGCGAGACCCTGGCTGCGAAGACCACCGTGCGCGACCTGCTCTACGCCCTGGACGAGATCCGGGCCCACACCGACCTGGCCGGGTACACCCATCTCGCCGGGCGCCTGCAGGTGCTGACCTCCGAGCAGGAACCGGAGCTGTCGGAGACGTTCTCCGCGGGCGACTACGAGGCCGCGCTGCGGCTGCTGGCCCGCTACTACAACGCGATCATCACCGACTCCGGAACCGGGATCGTGCACTCGGCGATGCAGGGCAGCCTGCGCCACGCCGACTCCCTGGTCATCGTCGGTGCGCCGACCAACGACGGCGCCTCCCGCGCCGCTCGCACCTTCCGCTGGCTGGCCGCCAACGGATACCGCCACCTCACCGAGGACGCGGTGGTGGTGCTGTCCTACGACCGCCACAGCCCGGACATCGACGACCGCGTGATTCGCGACTTCTTCGCCGAACGCTGCCGCGCGGTGATCGTCCTTCCCCCGGATCCGCACCTGCAGGCCGGCGGGATCATCGACTTCGACGCCCTCACCCCCGCCGCGCGCGACGCCGCGCTCGAGCTCGCCGCGACCGTCGCCGAGGGCTTCCAGGGCCGGCGCACCCACGGGCTGGCCAGCCACGGGTTCCGCACCCCGCCGACCGACCCCGGTGGTCCCCGGTGATCAGTCCCCAGCTGGTCGTGGGCGCCGCGCTGGCGCTCACCACCACCCTCACCGCGTCCGGGCTCGTGCCCGCCGCGGCGCCCGAGGGTGGCGTCGAGTGCGGATGGCGGATCACCGCGGTGCACGTACTCGCCGAGCTCACCGGGGACACCTCCCCGCGTGCGGAGAAGCTGCGCCGCGCACTGCTCGACGTCGGCGCGAACAAGCCCGGCTTCATCCCGGCCCAGTGCTACGAGCCCGGCACCGGCGACTCAAGCGGGTCCGGCTCCGGCGGGTCCGGTGGGTCCAGCAACGACTCCAGCGACACCGGCACGGCCCCGAGCACAGGCAACGGCTCGGGCAGCAACGACTCCGGAGGCACCGGCTCCGGCGGCACCGGCTCCGACCCGGGGAACAGCTCCGGCGACGGGACAGGCTCGGGCGGCGGAGCTGCCAGCAAGTGCACGACCACCGCGGCGGACACGCTCGGCTGGGGCGAGCCGAAGGTGGCTGATGAGTTCGAGGGCACCTCGATCTCCGGGGACTGGAACGCCTACGACGGACCCGGCCACGGCGGCAACGGCCGCCGGACCCCGGACGCGATCAGCGTCGCCGACGGGCAGCTGACCATTACCGGCTCGGAGAACGGCGACGCAGGCGGGATGGCCTGGTCACCCCACAGCCAGCAGTACGGGCGCTGGGAGGGCTGCGCCCAATCCCCCGCTCCGGCTGCGTCGAGCTTGCACACCCTGTTCCTGCTCTGGCCGACCGCGGAGAACTGGCCCGAGGGCGGCGAGGTCGACTTCATGGAGATCTCCGACGGGACCCGGCAGAAGGTCGAGGGCTTCCTGCACTACGGCTCGGACAACTCCCAGACCCAGGGCTCGGTCGAGGTCGACGCCACCGAGTGGCACGCCTTCGCCGTCGAGTGGACCCCGGACAAGATCACCTACCTCGTCGACGGCGAGCCGTGGTTCACCGACGACGACAAGTCCCACAACCCGCCCGGGCCGATGCACCTGACCATCCAGCTCGACTACTTCGGCGGTGACACCTCAGGCGGTGCGGCGATGCACGTCGACTGGGTCCGCCAGTACGAGCTCACCGGCGGCGGCGCCTCGGTCGGGGTCGATGTCTCGGCCGGGCAGGACGGCGTCGACGCCGGCGCCGACGTCTCCCTCGGCGGCGGTGACAGCGACTCCACCGGTCAGAGCAGCGACGACCGCAGCGGCGGCGGCTCCGGCGGCGACAGCGACCGCGGTGGCGATGGCGGTGGCGACCGCGGTGACTCCGGTGGCGGGTCCCGCGGAGGCGACTGACCGACCGACCTGCTCGTGAGACAGCCCCCGGATCACCTGACAGAGGACCTGTGACATGCCCTGGAACCGCACGCCGCGCCCCTCGTGGGCCGAGCACCTCCCCCCGTCCTCGCGCGGTCCTGCCGCGCGCCGCGCCGCGGTCGCGGTGCTGACCGCCGGAGCGCTGGTCGGGGTGACCGCGTTCTCGCTGAGCCCGCTACCCGCCCAGCTCGGCCTGACCGCGGTCGGCTGCAACGAGGGCAAGGCCGTGCGCCAGCTCGCCGCCGCCCGCGAGACCCGCACCCAGACCCGGGCGTTACTGGCCGATCTCGCCGTCAGCGACGACACCAGGGCTCAGGGGCTGGCCCGCGAGATCGCCGGGCTCGGTTTCACCCCCGCGACCCAGCCGCCCGGATGGCGGCAGAAGGCCGTGGACGTCTCCGACCAGCTCAACACCCTCGACGCCGCCGATCCGCACCTGCAGCAGGTCGCGGCGAAGCTGGCCCGCGCCGGGTTCGGCCCGACCCCTGCCGACCTGCTGCCCAAGGACCCGCCGCCGCCCGCGCCAGGCCCGGTCGCCGAGCTGGGCGAGTCTCTCGGCAACGCCGCGGACAGCGCCGTCGGTGCGGTCACCTCCGCCGGTGAGGCGGTCACCGAGATCGGGAAACCCAAGCCCACGCCCAGCAGCGCCGGGTCCGCCGGCCGACCTGCCGCCTCGAACCCCAAGCGCCAGGCCGAGCCCGCGCTGCCCCAGACCTGCATCGACCACGCCGGTGCCACCGCAGCCCCCGCAGCCCCCGCCGCCCCTCCGCCGGCACCGGCGGCGCCCGCAGAGTCACCGGACCCCGCGCCCGAAGAGGACTCGCCCTCGGACGCGTCGCCCGACAGCGAAGACGCCGTTAGCCCGGGCACAGGCGAGACCGGCTCGGACAGCCCCACCGACGACGGCGACGCCGCCGAGCAGCCCGATACCGGCGCGCCGAGTACCGCCGGCGGACAGGACCCCGATCCTTCGCGCCCGTCGGAGCCGGACTCCTCGGACTCCAGCAGCTCGGCCTCCGGCGATTCGGACTCCGGCTCGTCCGACGATGACAGCACCAGCAGCACGGACGACACCACGAGCGACACCGGTGCCGGGGCGGGATCAGACAGCTCGTCGGGCACGAGCGAGTCCGCCAGTTCCTCCGGCGGTGGCTCGGCCCAGGACCTGGAGAAGGCTCGGATCGCGTTGCAGCTGGTCGGTGAGCTGATGCAGGCTCTGGGTGCCAGCTCTGACGCCGACGCCGGGCAGGTCCGCGACTCCGTGCTCGGGGTTCTGGACCGTGAGCAGCTGGAGAAGCTCGGGGCCGACCCCGCGGACCTGGCCAAGCTCGACCAGCTCGACGACCTGGGTTCCGGGGGCTCCCCGGCCTCATCAGGCTCCGGGTCGAGCGACACCGGCACGGATACCGGCACGGCCGACTCCGACGGCACCGGTTCGGGCTCCTCGGACACCGACTCGTCGACGACGTCGGCGGGCGGTGGTGAGTCGTCGTCCTCGACCGAGCAGGCCAGTACCGGGGGAGCGGGTGATGCGTGGGAGGCCGGGGCGGAGAAGCTGGCCGAGCAGGTGCGCGACGCCGCCGACGCCGACCCTCTGGCTGAGCAGCTCGCCGAGAAGCTCGCCGCCGCGGGGATCGGCTCCGGCCCCGACACCAACTCCGGCACTGGTTCCGACGCTGGGTCGGAGGCCGGGTCGGGCTCGGCCCAGCCCGATGAGCAGAAGAGCGGCAGCGGGGGGCAGGGCGAGACCGGCAGCTCCGGCCAGCCCTCCACCGGCAACGGCGACGCCGGTGCAGCGGACGGGTCGGACACCGGTTCCGGCAGCGACGCCACGGGCGACAACGACGTGCTGAGCCCGCAGGCCGGAGACCCGATCTCGCGACCCGGCGCGGAGCAGACCGACCAGCCCGGTGACCAGCAGGGCGACAGTGCCGGAGACGCCGGGCAGACCGGCTCCGACGAGCAGGGAAGCTCCGACGGGCAGAGCGCCCCGGATGCGCAGGGCGGCTCGGCCGAGGACGGAGAGCAGCCCCGGGACCCGGAGGGATCCGAACCCGCACCGGTGGCCGGTGGCAGCGCGCAGGCCGCGACCTGGGACCGGCTCGCCCAGTGCGAGTCCGGCGGTGACTGGGCGATCGACACCGGCAACGGCTACTCCGGTGGGCTGCAGTTCGACCAGGCCACCTGGGCGGCCTACGGCGGCACCGGTTCGGCGCACGAGGCCAGCCGCGAGCAGCAGATCGCGGTCGCGGAGAAGGTCCGCGCCGACCGGGGCGGCTACTCGGCCTGGCCGGCGTGCTCGAAGAAGCTCGGTCTGGCCTGACCCATGACCAGCAGCAGGTGGCGCACAGCGCAGACGACCGCAGTGATGACCGTGGCGATCGCCGCGACGGTCACCGCGGCCGTCGCGCTGGCGTCGTGGACCTCCGAGGCCCCGCAGGGCGCTCGGGTGGTGGGACTCGGGTCGGCCGCGCCGTGGGGGTCGGCCGACCCGAGGACACCCACTGCACCCGCTGCACCGTCCGATTCGGCAGTGCAGGCGCCGGTGCGGGGCCAGGCCGGGCCGGTGGTGGGCGGGTTGTCGGCGACCTCGGTCGGGGTGCTGGTCGTCGACGGTGGCCGCCACCAGTGCTCGGCGGCGGTGGTCGCCTCGCGGTCGCGCAGGTTGCTGGCCACCGCGGCGCACTGCGTGTGGCTCGACGGCGGCTGGCGGGTCGACGGGGCGTTCTTCATCCCCGGCTACGCCGCGGGTGAGGAACCGCTGGGCCGGTGGACGGTCGACACCGCCTACGTGCCACCGGCCTGGCAGCAGATCGACTCCCCCATCAACGACGTCGCCGCCGACACCGACTTCGCGTTCGTGACGCTGCTGCCCCGCGACGGGGTCCTGCCCGAGCAGGTCCTCGGCGCGCAGGGCATCCGCTTCTCCACCCCCGACCGGCTCCCGGTCGCCGCGCTGGGCTACCCGGCCACCGGCGTCTACGACGGGCAGTCGTTGCGGGGCTGCGACGGCCCCGCCGCGGTCGAGACCTTCACCCGGCCGGACCGCGACGGCGGGCAGGTGCTGGCGATGACCTGCGACATGACCGAGGGCGCCTCGGGCGGGCCGTGGCTGGCCGGCCCGGACGCCGCGGCCGGGCGCGGGCAGGTCGTCGGGGTCGTGTCCGGCGGCGATGCCACCCAGCTGGTCTCACCCCGATTCGGCGCCGCAGCGCGCGAGGTCTATGAGGCCGCCGACTCCGCCGCCCTGATCCCCGACCAGCCCACCACCCCCGACCCCGCGCTCGCCCGGACCGCCCCTCGAGGAGGGACCAGCTGATGACCTCACCCCGGAACGCGGCCGACCCGCACCACCGCTGGGCAGGGCCGGGGGCGTCGCCGCCGCGCAGCCCGTACGAGCTCAACCACCGGCTCGGCGCCGCCGCGCGCACCCGCGCGCCGGGCGGGCTGGGGGTGGTCGACACCGAGACCATCGTCGACACCACCTCCGCCGCAGCCGCCGCCGACCAGGGCCACGGTCCGGACCCGGTCGAGGTCGCCGAGCAGCTCGGCGCGGCTACCGACGCTGCGCAGGACCGCACCCGCACGGTGTTCCCCGAGTCCCGCCCGGTGTCCTGGGCGGCGTTCGGGCCGCTGATCCCGGTGCTTGCCGGGTCCGCCGGGGCCGGGGCGTCGTGTGTCGCGGCCGCGATCGTGGACGCGCTGCAGCAGGACCAGCGGTGCGCGCTGCTGATCGACGCCGACGACCCCGCCCGCTCCGGCCTCGCCGGTGCCTCCTCGGTGGACGGCCCCTGGACCCGGCAGGTCAACGACCACCTCACCGTGCGCTACAGCTGGCGCGCCGACGCGCTGCTGGCCCGCCTGGAGACCCGGAACCCGGCGGCGCTGCCGACCATCACCCCGGGGATGGTGCCCCCACCCCCGGACTGGCTGCCCGACCCGGCACCCGACCCGCTGCACGCCACCGTCGTCGATCTCGGTCACGGCGGCTGGCGGGCCGCCGCGACCCCGATCTACGGCGCCGGGGGCTGGCTACGCCGCGGACTGCCGACCCAGCGCCCGATCCTGGTGGTCCGCGCGACCCGCCCGTCGCTGCGCCAGGCCGAGCAGCTGCTCGCCCGCCTGGACCCCTGGGTGCAGCGCGGCCTGGCCACCCCGATCTACCAGCTCGTGGTCAACGGCGCCCGCAAATGGCCGACGGGAGTGGCCGGCGCGGCCGGGCCCCGGGTCGCGGCACTGCTCGACGAAGCCCTGTTCGTGCCACACATCCCGGCCTGGGAGGTCGGCGGGGTGACCGACGAACCCAGCCCGGCCCGGGCGGTCGACGCCCTACGACCGCTGCTCGCCTCCTGGCAGCTCATCACCTCACCGAGGCGCCGCTGACCAGCCGACTGGTTCGACCCGCTGCGTCCGGCCCCCACCCCGGCGACCAGCCCGCACACACCGCCACGCCCACACCGTTCGTCCCACACCACCCTGCGGAGCACACCCCATGTCTGTCCCCCACCTGATCAGCGAATCCTTCGCCCACGCGTTCCTGCTCCCCCTGCAGGACCCGCCGCCGAAGCCGCCGCGGATCCCCGAGGTCAACGCGGTCGCACCACCCGGCAACCAGATGCTCACCCGGGTCGTCGGCTACTTCATCTGGATCGCCGGCGTCTGCGTCCTCGGGCTGTTCTTCGGCGGGATCATCGCCTCCACCGCCGGACGGCTCTATGACCACCACGGCTCCGGACGCCGCGGCGCACAGATGATCGTCTCCAGCCTCGTCCTGGCCGTCCTGCTCGGCCTCGGCTACACCCTGATCACCGCATTCGCCGCCGGAGCCAGCTGATGGCCCGCCTGATGAACCCCCACGACCCCCACCTGCGCTCGGGTGGCGGGCAGCGCCGCGCCCTGCTCATCCTGGGCGCGGTCACGGCCCTGGTCCTGGTGGTCGTGGTCGCGCTGATCGTGTCCTTGACCGGCGTCTTCACCGACCCGCAGCGCGGCCCGGAGTCTGCGCCCGCGCAGCCGGCCCCGATCGGCACTGGCGACAGCGGCTCCGGACCGCAGGCCGAGGCCGAGCTCGCCGCCCGCCCGATGTTGCAGGTTCCCCTCGCCGCGATCCAGCCGCACGCGCTCTCCACGCGGACGGCGGGCCCGCCGATCGTGCTCCCCGCACCCCAGCAGTTCGTCGCCACGCTGGTCCCGACCGGGTTCCCCGACACCCCGGAGGGCGCGGTCGCGCAACTGGTCGAGCTGATGAAAGCCGGCATGTCCGGCGGCGACCCGCAGGTCTGGGCGCAGATCTATAACTCCCTCGCCGAGCCCGGCGCCCGGCCCGCCGCGCAGACCTCAGTCAGCAACGACCTCGCCGACCTGCGCCGAGGAGCGCACCTGCCCCGCACGGGACCGTCGTCGAGCGGGCTGCGGATGTCCTGGACCCCGACCAGCGCGATCATCAAGGGCAGCACCGACGACGGCGCCTACACCGTGGCGTGTGTGCTCGGCGAGTTCGTCGCCGACAACAACGGCCGGGTCGTCTCGTTCGGCTGGGGCAACTGCCTGCCGATGCGCCGAGTCGATGACCAATGGAAGGTCGCCTCCGGCCCTACCGCCGCACCGGCGCCCTCGGCATGGCCGGCCAGCGACGAAGCCGTCGCCGCAGGATGGCGGGACATCCAACGATGATCCCAACCCAGACCGTGCCACCGCCCGACGGCGGCTCAACCGGCGTCGGCAACTCCAGCTCGGGCATCATGGGCTCGATCATCCAGTCCGGCCTCGACGCCGTCATGCAGAAGGTGTGGGACGCCGGGGTCTGGGTGCTGCGGGCGGGGTTCGAGCTGGCTGACCAGGTGTCCTGGGTCGATCCGAGCACGATCACCGGTAAGGCCGAGCAGCGCCCGGACTCACCGAACCCCGCCACCGCCGTCGACGCCGCCACAGCCGGTGGGCAGAGCTTGTCGTTGTGGTCGTCGCTGATCTGGCTGGCCACCTTGATCGCGCTGGGACTGTTCTTCTACCAGCTGATCTCGGTCGCCCTGCGCGGCGGGCGGGGCATGTTCCGGGCGTTCACCGGGCCTCTGCAGTTCGGGATGGCGATCGCGCTGACCTCCGGCATGGTCGCGGTCCTGCTCGGCGCCGCGGACGGGCTGACCACGTTCTTCCTGTCCCAGCTCGGCGGCGACGGATCGTTCGGCGCGGCTATGGCCAACGACACCGTCGCTGCCCGGGTCGGGGAGAACCCCGACCTGGGCGACAGCATCGAGGAGGGCGCCCGCGCGATGATCCTCGGCCTCGCCGCTCTGTTCGGGGTCATCCCGGCCGCGATCGGCTTCGCCCTACAGATGATCTTCCGCCAGGCCGCGATCCTCGTCCTGGTCGCGACGATCCCGCTGCTGGCCGCGATGCTGGTCGCCGACTCCACCGCCCCGTCGTTCTGGCGCGGCGTGCGCTGGCTGCTCGCCGCGATCCTGATGAAGCCCGCCCTCGCACTCGTGCTGCTCATCGGCGTCTCGGTCATGGGCAGGGCGACAGGAGTCGCTGGGCTGCTGGCCGGGGCGGCGGTGCTGCTGGTGTCGCTGTTCTGCCCGATGGTGATCTACCGGCTGCTGGCCTTCGTCGACCCGGGTACCGGTGCGGGGATGGCGCTGCGCTCGGGTGGCGGTGGGCGTGGTTCGTCGGCGCCGGGTGCGGATGGCGGCACCAGTGAGTCGATCAACGTCGCCCGCATGGCCCGCTCGGGCGGCAGTACTGACGGTGCTGCATCGGCCGGGGGTGGCGGGGAGCTCGGTGGCTCGACCGCCGCGTCTCCCGCGGCCGCCGGCCGTGCGGGCGGTGCTGGTGCCGGTGGCGCTGGTGGTGCGGGTGCTGCCGGTGGTGGGTCGGCCGCGGGCGGCGGCGCAGCCGCCGGTGGCGCGGCG